>DASWKT010000263.1:0-20361 GCA_036396515.1 Anaerolineales bacterium
CGAGATGGTGATGCCTGGCGATGATGTCAACCTGACGGTGGAGCTGATCGTGCCGGTGGCGTTGGAGCAGGGCTCGAAGTTCGCCATCCGTGAAGGCGGTCTGACCGTCGGCGCGGGCGTCGTTACTAAAATTATTGAATAGGTGCAGGCATGACCAAACAAAAAATCCGCATCCGCCTTAAAGCTTACGATCACCGCGTTCTTGATCAGTCTGCAAAACGAATCGTTGAAACAGCTGAGCGTAGTGGCGCACATGTAGTTGGGCCTGTACCCTTGCCAACAAAGACCGAACGGTTTACAATTCGGCGCTCGACATTCATAGACAAAGACTCGCATGAGCATTACGAAATTCGCACACATAATCGTTTGATCGATGTTCTGGATCCAGACTCGAAGACAATCGATATGCTGATGCGGCTTAACCTGCCAGCGGGTGTGGATATCGAAATAAAAATCTAATTGGTCGTTAACGGAGAGCAGAGACCGGCTTAATTATCTCTGCTCTCTAATTTCGACAGCGCAAGAACGGTTCTCCTCGGGACTACAAAAAACTGCGCGTCCCGCCAAACTGTTTACTGCGTTGCCCGGAGATGATGCAGTCGAAGCCCCGACTGACAGTCTCACTAAATTTCTTTGAAGGAGAAAATAGAGCATGTTAAAAGGGCTTATTGGAAAGAAGATCGGCATGACCCAGATCTTCGATGAGCAAGGCGTCGCGTATCCCGTGACAATCATCGAAGCTGGGCCATGTTACGTTACCCAGGTACGTGATCAAGAACGTGATGGGTATGTAGCGGTCCAACTGGGATTTGGTGAGGTTCATCCCAAAAAATTGGCGGCTGGTGAACTGGGCCATTTGAAAGCTAGTGAATTGCCTCCGATGCGTTTTTTGCGCGAGTTTCGTTCAAAAGAGGCTGCCAGTGTGGGCGATAAATTGACAGTCGACATCTTTGCAATTGGTGAACACGTCGATGTGGTTGGAACGAGCAAGGGTAAGGGATTTGCTGGCGCGGTAAAACGCCATCACTTCAAAGGCGGCAAAAAGACACATGGTCAGTCTGACCGTCTTCGTGCGCCTGGCTCGCGCTCTTCAGGAACCACGCCCGGACGCGTTTTTAAGAATGCACGTGGTGCCGGGCATATGGGCAACGAACGTGTCACGATCCAGGCCCTAAAGGTGGTCCTGGTGGATGCTGAGCGGAATTTGCTGGGTGTTCATGGTGCCGTGCCCGGAGGAAAAGGCGGCCTGGTCGTAATCAAAGAAGCTCGGAAGCAATAACCGCTGAGGAAATTGGAGCAAGGTAACTATGAAAGTAGATGTTCTGAATATAGAAGGCGAAAAGCTTCGTGAGGTTGAACTTCCCTCGGCGATCTTTGAAGCCCCAATCAATATCGATTTGATGCATCAGGCCTATACCCGTCAAATGGCGAATGCACGTCTTGGCACACATGAGACAAAGGTGCGAAGTGAAGTTGCCGGTGGTGGTGCAAAACCATGGAAACAAAAAGGGACTGGCCGGGCGCGTCAAGGTTCGCGCCGTGCAGCACAGTGGGTGGGTGGTGGACGTATCCATACACCGCATCCGCGTAGCTATGAGCAACGTATGCCGAAAAAGATGCGGCAGGCAGCACTTCGTTCTGCGTTGTCAGCAAAAGCCGCCGATGCAGGCGTGGTTGTAGTCGAAGACCTGAATCTTGCTGAGCCGAAGACCCGCCTCATGGCGGAGGCTCTGACCAAGTTGACAGGTAATACGAGAGTGCTTGTAGTTTTGGCTGAAAAAGATCAATCCTATGAGATTGTCACGCGTTCAGCCGATAATCTTGCAGGCACAAAGGTTTTGCTGGCCAGCTATTTAAACATTCGTGATTTGTTTAGCTACGATAAGTTAGTTCTGCCGGTAACAGCCCTGGATGCCTTGGTGGCGAATCTGGGATAGGAGAATGAGATGACTACTATTTACGAGGTCCTTCGCCGCCCACTGGTAACTGAAAAATCCAGCTACCAGTCTGGTAGATTAAATCAATATTCATTTATTGTTGCGGATTCCGCCACGCGAACACAGGTCAAGGATGCAATTGAGACACTCTATGACGTAAGTGTTGTACGCGTGAATATTATCAATACCTCCGCTAAACGAGGTCGCCGCCTTCGCAGCCGTCGCTTGCTTGTTCGGAAGCCCGGATACAAGAAGGCTATCATTACCCTGGCCGAGGGACAAACACTTCAGGTATTTGAAGGGGTGCAATAATGGCTGTAAAAAAATATAAACCCGTAACACCTGGCACACGCGGGATGACCGGGCACACGTTTGAAGAAATTACGAAGTCCAAGCCGGAACGTTCGCTCATTGTGCCATTGCGCAAGAGTGGCGGGCGCAACGCTTATGGACGCATCACCGTTCGTCATCGTGGTGGTGGACACCGACGCTTCATCCGCATAGTAGATTTCAAACGCGACAAGCGCGATATTCCAGCAAAAGTCGCCGCCATTGAATATGACCCGAACCGCACAGCCCGCCTTGCACTTTTGAATTACGCGGATGGCGAGAAGCGTTACATTGTCGCTCCGGTGGATCTCAAAGTTGGCGACACAGTTATGGCTGGCGCGAGATCCGAGATCCGTTCTGGGAATTCACTCCCCATTGCAAATATCCCTGTCGGTACGCTGATCCATAATATTGAGTTTAAGGAAGGGCGCGGCGGCCAACTCGTTCGTTCTGCAGGTGGTGCGGCTCAATTGCTCGCCAAAGAAGGCGATTTTGCGCAGATCCGTATGCCCTCCGGTGAAGTTCGTTTGATACACCAGGTCTGTTATGCGACGATTGGTCAAGTTGGGAATCTTGATCATGGCAACGTCAAATTGGGTAAAGCAGGCCGCAAACGCCATAAGGGTATTCGCCCAACTGTGCGAGGCTCAGCAATGAGCCCGCGTGACCATCCTCATGGTGGTGGTGAGGGCCGTCAGCCGATCGGTCTGCCAGGTCCAAAAAGCCCGTGGGGCAAGCCCACTCTGGGTTACAAGACCCGCCGTAACAAGAAAACCGACCAGTATATTGTGCGTCGTCGCAGTAAGACGAACCGCTAATTGATATAGAGGTACGATATGTCAAGATCATTGAAAAAGGGCCCGTTTATCGAGCCTAAACTGTTGAAGAGAATTGAAGCGATGAACCAGAAAGGCGAGAAGAAGGTGCTGCGCACGTGGAGCCGCGCCAGTGTGATCTTTCCTCAGATGGTTGGACATACGATCGCTGTGCACGATGGCCGTCGTCACGTTCCGATCTACATCACCGAAAACATGGTTGGTCATCGATTGGGCGAATTCGCCCCGACGCGCACATTCCGCGGCCACATGGCTGGCGAGAAAGCCGCCTCAGCCTAGGCTAAAGAGAGTGGACCATGAGTGATATTCAAGCACACTTACGTTTTCTCCCAATGTCTGCCCAGAAGGTTCGCCTTGTGGTGGATCTGGTGAGAGGCAAAAATGCAAATGAAGCGTTGGAAATGCTACGGTTCGTTCCGAAGGCTGCTGCACTGCCAGTCCGTAAATTGCTGGCTTCAGCTGTAGCGAATGCAGAGGAGAATTTTGGCGTCAGCCGCGACGATCTATATGTTGTCAAGATTTTTGCTGATGAAGCTCCCACTCGCAAATGGCGCCGGTTCGGTGCACGCGGACGCTTCAAACCGATACTGCGCCGCAATTCACATGTTACTGTCGTCTTGCGTGAGCGCGGGGCGTAGATGGAGACGAAGGAGAAATAATGGGTCGTAAAGTTCATCCGATTGGTATGCGACTTGGTATTAATCAGGGCTGGCAAGGGCGCTGGTTTGCCGAAGGTTCACAGTATCGCCAGCAGTTGCATCAGGATTTTGCTATTCGCAGCCTGCTTATGGGAACTACTTCCAAAGGTGGTGCGGCCAAAGATGCTGATGTTCACAAGCTTCGCAAGGATTTGCCTGATTCTATTAAGAACCGCAAAGCGGGCATTTCACGTATCGAAGTGGAACGTTATCCCGGGAAAATCAGAGTTGCCATTCATACGGCCAAGCCTGGTATTTTGATCGGTCGTAAAGGTGAAGGTGTGAAGAAGATCCGTCAGGGCCTTGAGACTCTGGTCGGCAAAAAAGTGGACCTTGATATCAAGGAAATCAGTTCTCCTGATACAGATGCCATGCTGGTGGCAAGGAATATCGCTGATCAGCTTGAGCGTCGCATTGCTTATCGCCGCGCGATGAAGCGTGCGATCCAGCAGGCCATGAAACAGGGCGCGGAGGGCATCAAGATCATGGTGGGTGGTCGTTTGGGCGGAGCGGAAATGTCGCGTGATGTATGGTTGCGTGATGGACGTGTCCCCCTACAGACCCTGCGCGCCAATGTGGATTTTGCTATATCGGAAGCCACCACCACATATGGCCAGATCGGTGTAAAAGTATGGATCTACAAAGGCGAAGCGGTGCCTGAAGTGGAAGAAAAGGTCGAGGCGACTGAAGGCGTATACGTGAGCAAGTAGTCACGGGCAACAGTTGTCTTTTGAAGAGGTACTGATTATGTTGATGCCAAAACGTATAAAGTGGCGCAAGCAAATGCGCGGCCGCATGCGAGGGAAAGCCCTGCGCGGTGCAGAAGTAAGTTTCGGCGAATTTGGTTTGCAGGCGCTGGAACCGGGTTGGGTGACCGCGCGGCAAATCGAGGCGGCACGCAGGACCATTGTCCGTGAGATGAAGCGCCGCGGCAAGGTTTGGATCCGTATATTCCCAGCCAAGCCATATACGCACAAGCCACCCGAAACTCGTATGGGGTCTGGCAAGGGAAATGTTGAGTACTATGTGGCAGTGGTTAAACCGGGCCGCATTATGTTTGAAGTCGGCGGTCTGGATGCTGCAACCGCAATGCAGGCGCTTAAGAACGCTCAGTATAAGTTTGCGATCAAGACCAGGATTGTGGGCCGTCTTGAAGCAGGAGAACAAGCATGAAGTCCGTGAAACCAAGTGAATTGCGAAATTTGAAGTCGGGCGAAATCGAGACGAAGCTCACGGACGCCCAAGAAGAGCTAATGAAACTGCGTTTCCAGCAAGTCACCGGTCAATTGACCGATACCAGCCATTTGCGCATTTTGAAGCGTGAAATCGCTCGAATGCAGACCATTCTGCGGGAGCAGACAGTGGCTGAAGCCGCAGAAGGTGAAGTATGAACAATCGTCGTCGCATGACTGGTGTAGTCACCAGCAACAAAATGGCAAAGACAGTTGTGGTTGAGATCACACGTGTGTTCCGCCATCCGCTATACCGCAAGGTCGTTCACTCCAGCAAGCGTGTGAAGGCTCACGACGAAATCGGTTGCCAGATTGGCGATCGGGTCCAAATCGTCGAATCGCGCCCAATCTCACGCGATAAGCATTGGGTTGTGGAAAATATTGTCAAACACGAAATTCGTACGGCCGATACCGGGGTTGCTGATCTGAAGGTGGAGGCAAGCGATGATTCAGCATGAATCTCGTCTGAAGGTCGCCGATAATTCCGGCGCTCGCGAATTGCTCGTAATTCACGTGCTCGGTGGTTCCACTCGCCGGTATGGAAGTATTGGCGATGTGGTCGTCGCTTCAGTCAAGTCCGCGACCCCACAGGGCGGTGTGAAGAAAAGCGAAAAGGTACGTGCTGTGATCGTGCGTTGTTCAAAGGAATGGCGCCGGGAAGATGGTTCGTATATCCGCTTCGATGATAATGCTGCGGTCATCTTGGATGCTGATGGCGTGAACCCGAGAGGCACTCGAATTTTTGGTCCGGTTGCCAGAGAGCTTCGTGAAAAGGGATTTATGAAGATCGTTTCACTGGCTCCGGAAGTGCTGTAAGCCGAGGAGAGTATTTAGGTATGAAAGTCAAGATTCGTAAAGGTGATACCGTAGAAATCATTAGCGGACGCCTGGAAGACAAAGGCAAGCGCGGTGAGGTCATCAACGTTTTGCTGGATGATCGTCGTGTTGTTGTCCAAGGTGTGAACATCCGCACCAAACATCAGAAACAGGTGCAGACGCAGGCCGGTCGCAACCTCAACCCGGGGCGAATCCAGTTTGAGGGACCGATCGACATCTCAAACGTCATGCTGGTCTGCCCCAAATGTGGCGAGACTACCCGCGTGGCTGTCCAGCGCGATGAAGATGGTGCCCGCCGCGTTTGTAAGAACTGTCAGTCGTTGATTGATTAGCCGCGGAGTGATAAGCAATGAATAGAATGCAAGAAAGATATAAAACAGAAATCGTCCCGGCTCTGCGCAAGGCGTTTGATCTAAAGAATATTATGCAAGTGCCGCGTATTGAGAAGGTCGTGGTCAATATTGGCATGGGGGAGGCATTGGACAACCCCAAGGCTCTCGAAGCCGCAGTATCTGACCTCACCATTATTACTGGCCAAAAACCAGTGATGACAAAGGCACGCAAGAGCATCGCTAATTTCAAACTGCGCGAAGGACGTTTGATCGGAACCAAAGTGACCCTGCGCGGCAACCGCATGTGGGCTTTCCTCGATCGTTTACTGAGTACAGCCCTTCCTCGTGTACGTGACTTTCGTGGCGTTTCAGCGAACGCTTTTGACGGCCGCGGCAATTACACATTGGGCCTGCGTGATCAATTGATCTTTCCGGAGATCGAGTATGACAAAATCGATAAACTGCGCGGCATGGAGGTCACGATTGTGACCACTGCCAAAAACGACGACCAGGCGCGCGTTCTGTTACAGCTGCTTGGTATGCCGTTCAGCAAGAAGGAAGCGTAAATTATGGCGAAGAAATCTATGCAATATCGCGAAGCACGTCGGAAGTTTGAGAACCAGGTGCGTAATCGCTGTGTCCGTTGTGGACGCCCACGCGGCTATATCCGTCGCTTTGGTCTGTGCCGAATTTGTTTCCGTGAACTGGCGCTGCAGGGCAAGATCCCCGGCGTTGTGAAATCTTCCTGGTAATCGGGTGGAGGTGACTGTATGACTATTATTGATCCGATCGCTGATATGTTGACCCGCATTCGTAATGGCGTGATGGCGGGCCATTCTCTGGTTGCAATGCCCAGTTCGAAGCTTAAAGTTGAGATCGCCAAGATCATGAAGGATGAAGGTTATCTTGAAGGATTTGAAGTGGTTGAAAGCGAGCAATTACCCCAGAGGGTGCTGCGTCTGAAAATCAAGTATGTAGGCGAGCGACGTGAACGACGCCCTGTCATTTCAGGGATCGAGCGTGTCAGCAAGCCAGGCCGCCGGGTTTATACCAAAAAGCAGGAAATTCCCTGGGTGCTTTCAGGGATTGGTGTTGCCATTCTCTCAACACCCAAGGGTGTTATGACCGGTACTCGTGCCCGCCAATTGGGCGTAGGTGGCGAGATCCTTTGCAAAGTGTGGTAAAAGGCAGGAGGTAAAAAGTGTCTCGCATAGGACGTTTACCAGTGGATGTTCCGAACGGTGTGCAGGTTAATGTGCAGGGCTCGGAAGTCCATGTGAAAGGGCCGAAAGGCGAACTTCAGCGTACATTTTCATCGCTGATTGGTATCGCGTTGGAGGATGGACAGGTGGTGGTGACGCGCAAATCAAATCATCCCGCCGAACGCGCGCTACATGGCACCACGCGTGCCCTCATCGCGAACATGGTTCGCGGTGTCAGTTCTGGTTTTGAGGTTGTGCTGGCGGTGGATGGCGTAGGTTATCGCTCTGAAATGAACGGCAAGAACCTTGTTTTGCATGTTGGTTATTCACATCCTATAACAGTGGAGCCACCGGCTGGCATTGCTTTCGAGGTGGATCTGAAAACCCGCCAGATTAAGGTTCTTGGCTTTGACCGTGAGATGGTTGGTCAGACTGCATCTGAGATCCGCCGCGTACGCCCACCCGAGCCATATCATGGCAAAGGCATACGTTATGCTGGTGAAAAGATCCGCCGCAAAGCCGGTAAGGCTGGGAAAGGAGCCAAGTAAGCATGGCTAATAAATCTCGTTCTATCGCCCGAGCGCGGCGACATGTGCGTGTGCGCAAAAATTTAGCAGGGACCGCCGAACGCCCGCGTTTGAACGTTTACCGAAGTCTGTCGGCAATTTATGCACAGGTAATTGACGATAAAGCAGGCAATACATTGGCATCTGCATCAACTGTGGATCGCGATCTACGCGAAAAGATGAAAGGCTTGAAGAAAGCTGAACAGGCCAAACTGATCGGTCAGACAGTGGCTGAACGCGCCAAAAGCAAAGGGATTCAGTCTGTTGTTTTTGACCGCAGTGGTTATCGCTATATTGGACGCATCAAGGCTCTTGCCGATGGCGCGCGTGAGGGCGGCCTGCAGTTTTAGGCGTAAGTGGAGAAGGAAATGGCAGAATACGAAAAGAAAAATCCAGAACAACAGAATTTCGAAGCGCAGGATCAGTTCGAAGAGCGCGTGATTGAAATTGCACGTGTTGCAAAAGTTGTGAAAGGTGGCCGCCGATTTCAATTCCGCGTGACAGTGGTTGTTGGCGACAAGCGCGGCACCATTTCCATGGGCGTTGGCAAGGCAAACGCCGTGCCGGATGCGATGCGTAAGGCTTCAGAGCGTGCTCGTAAGAATATGCGTGTTGTCAATTTACAGGGCACGACCATTCCTCATGAAGTGCTGGGCAAGGTTGCTGGGGCGCGAGTAATGCTCAAGCCCGCTTCTCCCGGTACGGGTGTGATTGCGGCAGGTGGTGTGCGTGCTGTGCTTGAGGTGGCTGGTGTGCGCGATATCTTAACCAAGTCTCAGGGCAGCGCCAATGTTTTAAATGTGGTTCAGGCAACATTTGATGCCTTGGAGCAGTTGAAATCTCCTCAGGAGGAGGCGGCCCGCCGCGGCAAGAATGTCAATGATCTGTTGCCGTTCTGGGAACGGAGGAAGCAAAATGCCTAAGAAGGAAAGTGGTGGCAAGACTTTGCGAGTGACCCTCGTTCGTAGTCCTATTGGCTATACCAAGCGTCAAAAGGCCACTGTGCTCGCGCTCGGTCTTCATCGCATGCATCAAACGGTTGAACATAAGGATAACCCGGCTCTGCGCGGGATGATCCAAAAAATCATTCACCTGCTTCAAGTGGAAGAGTAGGTAAAGAACGATGAAACTACACGATCTTGTGCCCAATTCGGGTTCTAAAAAGAATCGGAAGCGTGTTGGGCGTGGTATTTCTGCAGGGCAGGGCAAAACTGCGGGTCGCGGAACCAAAGGTCAGGGCTCGCGCTCCGGTGAAGGCGGTCATCTCTATCGGCAGGGCGGCAACCTGCCATTCTATCGCCGCCTGCCATTCATGCGCGGCCAGGGTTTTACACCTCGCAATCAGGTCGTCTACAATGAGGTTAATTTAGATCAACTGACCGAAACATTCAAAGCAAGTGAAGAGGTATCTCCTGAGACATTGGAGAAAGCCCATTTGCTTCGTGACCCGCGCAATCCCACCGTGATTCTGGGACGCGGTGAAATGAACGTCGCCCTCAAGGTGCGTGCTCATCGTGTCAGCGCTGGCGCCAAGGAAAAGATCGAAAAAGCCGGCGGCAGCGTCGAATTGATCAGCTAAACACGATTTGAGAGGAAGATTCTGATATGCCTGAAAAGAAACAATCCGCCTGGCGCTTTCTATGGAGATCGCAGGATATTCGAAGAAAACTGCTCATTACATTGGGTATCTTGTTGATATTCCGTATTGCGGCAAATGTGCCTGCCCCTGGTGTTGACCGTGACGCGCTGGCAGCTTTCTTTCAAGCGCAGGGCGGCGGAGCAGGCTTTTTAGGTTTTTTGAATTTGCTTTCGGGCGGCACGATTTCCAATTTTTCCCTCCTGTCCATGGGTGTGTACCCCTATATTACCGCCCAGATTATTTTGCAGTTGCTTATCCCGATTATTCCTGCCCTGCAGCGCAGAATGCAGGAGGATCAGCGTGAAGGCCGCCGCTGGATGGAAAAATGGACCTATTACCTTTGCGTGCCTATGGCGATGCTTTCCGCAATAGGCCAGATTAATATTTTCAACTCCCTGGCGCAGCAGCCTGTTATTGCGTTTGGTTTTACAGAGGGATTATGGTTACAGTCAGTGACAACGTTGCTGGTTATGACGGCAGGAACGATGTTCGCCATCTGGCTGGGTGAACTGATCTCGGAATATGGTATCCGAGGTCAGGGCTTATCCCTAATCATCTTTGCAGGCATCGTATCACAAATGCCATCGAGTATCGCTGCTCTATGGTTGGATGAGCAGAATCGCCTGACATTGGTCGCTGCCATGTTGATCGTGATTGTGGTTACGGTGATCGCGATTGTATTCGTGCAGCAGGGACGCCGCAACGTCCCGATTATGTATCCCCAAAAGAGCCAGGTGTTTTACGCAATTCAACGAGGCAAGTCGGTCAGGATGCCTCAGCCTCATTTGCCGTTGATGGTCAATCTCGCGGGAATGATACCCTTGATCTTTGCGGGCGCGATTCTCCAGTTCCCGGCGATTGTTGCCAGTTATTTTGTTGGGTCAGAAACTGCCTGGGTGAGCCAGATTTCAACCAGTATTCAGAATTTCTTTAATCCGACCGGCACCAGTTCATGGGGATACTGGTTACTATATTTCCTGATGGTCGTGACCTTTACCTACTTCTATACCACGGTGATCTTTGAGCAGCAGAACTATGGAGATAACCTTAAACGCTCCGGTGCTCAGATCCCGGGTGTACATAGCGGCACTGCCACGCAAAAATATCTAAGCCGCATTCAAAGCCGAATCACTTTGCCGGGCGCGTTGCTATTAGGGTCTGTGGCGATCATGCCGTTTCTACTTCAGTTAATTTTGCCTGCCGCCGCGGGTAACGCGGGATTATTCCTGGTCTCATCTTCGGGTTTGCTCATTGTAGTCGGCGTTGTTCGTGATACGTTCATGAACATCGAAGCCGAACTTAAGTTACACGGTTATCAGGAAAAACTGCTCATCAGTTAGGAGCGTGCATGCCGTCCTTCATTGTGCTACTTGGTCCTCCTGGAGTTGGTAAGGGAACGCAGGCAAAAATCTTAGCTGAACGAACCGGGCTGGCACACATATCCTCAGGCGATCTGTTCCGTGAGAACATGAAGAACCAAACCGAGCTGGGCAAACTTGCGCAGACGTATATGACCAAAGGCGAGTTGGTGCCAGACGATGTGACGATTGCGATGATACGGGAGCGCCTTGGTCGTCCGGACAGTAAAAGGGGCGCCATTTTGGATGGTTTTCCTCGGACCCCGGCGCAGGCCGAAGCACTCGACGCCATGCTTCAGGAATTTAGCGGGCGTGTTGAGGCTGTGCCGTTCATTACTGCAAAAGAAGATGTTTTGATTGAGCGATTAAGTGGCCGTTGGACATGCCGTGCAAATGGTCACATATTCAATGAGAAATCCAATCCACCGAAGGTCCCTGGCAGATGTGATTTCGATGGATCAGAACTTTATCAACGTGACGATGATAAGGCTGAAACGGTGAAGCGAAGGATTCAGGTCTATCTGGACCAGACTTCACCACTGATATCGCATTATCGTCATCAGGGCAAATTAATCGAAATTGATGGGACGCAATCCATCGAGCAGGTTACACGGGCCCTGATGGATGCGCTAAAAAAGTATTCGCCATGAGTTGGGCCCGCCAGATCCATCTCAAGAGTCCGGCAGAGCTTCAGACGATGCGTGAAGCCGGGCGAATCAATGCAAGTGTGCTGGCGACTGTAAAGGCACTTTTAAAACCGGGTGTTTCCACTGCTGACCTCAACGCGGCTGCTGAGGAAGTGCTGCGGAAACACGGATGTGTATCGCCGTTCAAGGGATATGGCCATCCACCTTTTCCTGCCTCGATCACGGTAAGCATTAACCGGGAACTTGTTCATGGAATTCCGAGCAGGAGCCGTAAACTCAAAGCCGGTGATATTGTCTCGGTGGATTGCGGGACCGTGCTGGATGGCCTGGTGGCAGACTCGGCGTTTACAGCCGGGGTGGGAGAGATTTCTCCCGAAGCGCGGAAACTGCTTGAAGTCACGCAAGGCGCGCTCCACGTTGCCATCGACAAGATGTGCGTGGGTAATCGCACCGGTGACATTTCTGCGGCCATCCAAAACCACGTCGAAAGCCATGGCTTTTATGTGACGCGTGAATATACGGGCCACGGTGTTGGAAGGCAAATGCACGAAGGTCCGCAGGTGCCTAACTATGGAAAGCCCGGTTCAGGGATGCCTTTGAAAGCAGGTATGACGATTGCCATTGAGCCGATGGTGCTTGTAGGAACGGCAGAAACCCGCGTCCTGCCGGACCAATGGACTGTGGCATCTGCAGATGGATCATTGACAGCGCATTTTGAACATTCAATCGCTGTCACCGAGGGAGAACCTCTACTCCTGACTGTCCTGTGATCCTATGTGATTTTTGTATAAACTGGACGAAAGATGGAGAAACGTGTATAATCCAAACCTTGGCTACACGTTGTGGTAGTTGGTAAGTAAGGAGTATTTTTGTTATGAAAGTATCACCGTCAATACGGAAACGCTGCGCCAAATGCAAAGTCGTTCGGCGCAAAGGCAGATTATTCATTATCTGCGAAAATCCAAAACACAAACAACGGCAGGGTTAGAACTATGGCGAGAATTGAAGGTGTTGATCTTCCCCGCAATAAGCGGGTGGAAGTTGGCCTGACCTACTTGTATGGTGTTGGGCCGACACGCGCACGCGCCATCCTGGCTCATACAAAGGTGAATCCTGACACACGCGTGAAGGATTTGTCTGAGGCTGATGTTGCCGCGATCCGCGACTATGTAAGTAAGAATTACAAGGTGGAAGGCGATTTGCGGCGCGAAGTTCAAATGAGCATTAAGCGCTTGATCGAAATTGGATCTTACCGGGGTATGCGCCACCGTCGTAATTTGCCTGTTCGTGGTCAACGGACCCGCACGAATTCCCGCACCCGCAAAGGCATCAAAAAGACAGTTGCCGGGCGCGGACGTCGCCGCGGCGCGAAGAAATAAGAGTTTGGAGAAACTATGGCTCAAAGTGTGCGTTCTACGCGCCGAACTTCAGGCGCCAAAAAAGCCAGACGTGCATTGTCCTCTGGGCAAGTGCATATTTTTGCTTCCTTCAACAATACGATTGTCACCGTGACAGATACGGAAGGCAATACAGTAGCGTGGGGTAGTGCAGGTTCGGCTGGTTTCAAAGGTTCTCGGAAGAGTACGCCATTTGCCGCGCGCCTTGCAGCGGAACAGGCTGTCAAGGCTGCACAGCAATTAGGTATTCAGGAAGTGGACTTGTTTGTTAAGGGCCCTGGCCCTGGGCGGGAAAATGCAATCCGTGCCGTGCAGGCAATGGGAATGCGGGTCCGCTCAATTGCTGACATTACCCCGGTGCCGCATAATGGCTGTCGCCCGCCGAAGAAGCGCCGCGTGTAATTTGTTTTAGAGGAAAGTAGTTTATGTCAAAATATATTGGTCCGGTTTGTAAACTTTGTCGGCGTGAAGGCGAAAAGCTCTATCTGAAAGGCGAGCGTTGCTTCACACCGAAATGCGCGATCGAGAGACGAGACTTTGCGCCTGGTCAACATGGACGCACAGGAAACCGCAGAGGCGGGAATCGCAGTGGTCGCGAGTCCGATTACTTGCGTCAGTTGCGCGCCAAGCAGCGTGCCCGACGCGTCTATGGCGTTTTGGAACGTCAGTTCCGCCGCTACTATGAAGTTGCTCTTCAGCGCCGCGGCCTGACTGGGTTGAATCTCTTGCAGATCCTCGAGTCGCGTCTGGATAATGTCGTTTACCGTCTGGGGTTTGCTTCCAACCGCGCGCAGGCTCGTTTGCTGGTGACCCATGGACATTTCATGGTAAACGGTCGCCGTACAGATGTGCCTTCCATGCTTCTTAAAGAAGGTGACTCAGTTGCAGTTCGAGACGGTTCACGCAATCTGGAATATTTCAAGGTTCTCGGGGATTCGGTGGATGCACGTACATCGCCAAGCTGGCTGAATCGTGACGCAAAGCAGCTATCTGGTTTAGTTGAGCGCCTTCCCGAGCGCGCTGAAATGGATGGCTTCTTGAATGAACAGCTCATCGTCGAATACTACTCACGGTAGTAATCGGTTTTGCTGGAGCTGGTCAGATCTTTCAGCCAGTGAATTTTCTACGTATCTTACAGGGAGAGGTGAACCGTGACGAGTATCACGAGTATGGTTATGCCGAAAATCGAGCGTGAGGCTGAAGCTCGAAATTATGGCAAATTTGTTATCAGCCCCCTTGAGCGCGGATATGGTGTGACTCTGGGGAATGCGTTACGCCGCGTTTTGCTCTCCTCACTGGAGGGCGCAACAGTCACATCCATTCGTATTGCGGATGTATTGCACGAGTTCAGCGAAATCCCCGGTGTTCGCGAAGATGTTATCCAGGTGACATTGCAGGTTAAGCAACTGCGCTTGAAACTGGATGGTGTGGACAGCACCCGGATGCATCTGGAAGTACGCGGTGAAGGCACAGTAACTGCGGCGGATATTATCACACCCGCCGAGGTTGAAATCGTCAACCCGGACCTGTATCTCTTCACTGTGGACAGCCCCAAGACCAAACTTGATCTTGAGTTCACCGTGGAGCGTGGTCGAGGGTATTCGCCGGCCAATGAGCGAAGTGGGCACATGCCCATCGGTGAATTGCCAATTGACGCAATTTATAGCCCCGTCAAGCGCGTAAACTGGGAAGTGATATCTGCCCGCGTGGGTCAGAGCACAAACTATGACAAGCTCGTCCTCGAGATATGGACGGATGGGACGATTTCCCCCGAGCGAGCGCTGAGTACTGCGGCCAAACTGGTGATCGATCATTTGCGATATATCGCGGGTGTCAGTGAAGAAACCCTGGCAATTACCGTTGAAAAGGAAATCAGCGGCAGTCGTTTGACCAGTGAACTGGCAGATACACCGGTAGAAGCGCTTGATCTTTCAGTGCGCGTCTTCAATTCGCTCAAACGAACAGGTATC
Source organism: Anaerolineales bacterium (assembly GCA_036396515.1). Lineage (GTDB taxonomy): Bacteria > Chloroflexota > Anaerolineae > Anaerolineales > Villigracilaceae > Defluviilinea. The sequence goes on from DASWKT010000263.1 coordinate 14,982, forward strand.
ACAACTGTAGGTGATGTGCTTGATCTCCTTGAAAAAGGCGAAACGGCAGTCATGTCCATTCGTAACTTTGGTGAGAAAAGCCTGGATGAATTGCGCCAGAAAATGCGTGAAAAAGGCTACATTAAAGATGAAATAAGTTCTGTGGAGTAATTTGCAATGCGACATCGAGTATCTGGTTATAGACTTGGGCGAACGACAGGTGCACGCCTGGCTCTTCGTCGCAATCTAATAAAACAATTTTTTACACATGAGCGTATACAAACCACGCGCGCCAAAGCGGCTGCGATCCGTGGTGAGGCGGAGCGCCTGATCACGATTGCGCGCAACAGTGCAGAGGCCAGCGACGCGGAAAAAGTGCATGCCCGCCGTTTGGTCATCTCCAAACTCGGGGATAACCAGGTGATTAGCCGGCTGTTTGATGAAATTGCCCCGCGTTTTGCCAGCCGCAACGGTGGCTATACCCGTATGTTGAAGCTCGGCCCACGCATGGGTGATTCAGCCGAGATGGTGATTTTGGAATTGGTTGAGGAATAGAGTAGTAATGGCTTCAGCCGTTTTTCTTGGCGACTGAAGTTGCTACTACAATGGCACGTTACCAATTGACTCTTGCCTACGACGGCACAGACTTTTTCGGAAGCCAGCGGCAGGCAAAATCCAGAACTGTGCAGGGTGAACTCGAAAGGGCCCTGCTCAAACTGGGGTGGGCGGGGCGCTCCGTCCTCCTTGCCGGGCGAACGGACACCGGCGTTCACGCGACGGGTCAGGTTGCTTCGGTTGCCCTTGACTGGTCTCATCCTGAAGGTGATCTCGTCCGCGCGTTGAACGCAGCTTTGCCCGCTGACATGTCTGTAAAGGAAGCTCGGTTGGTTCCTGCAAAGTTCCACCCACGCTTCGATGCACAATCACGCCGCTATCGTTACAAGTTATTCTGCCAGTCATTACGCGACCCAATTCGCGAACGCTTTGCCTGGAGGGTTTGGCCTGCTGTGGACCCAGGCACCCTTGCAAACGCCGCGAAGCTTTTTCACGGCCTACATGATTTTTCTGCCTTCGGCTCCCCGACCACTCCCAAAGGCGGGACCATGCGGACCGTTATGAAAGCTGAATGGCTGCAAGCCGAACAGGATGAGTGGCATTTCGAAGTGCAGGCCGATGCCTTTTTATATCGGATGGTGCGGAGACTGGTATTCGTCCAGGTGGGTGTTGCGCAGGGAAAATTTTCGACTGGGGCCATTGCCCGCTCTTTAGCGCAGCCAGCCAAGGCTGATCCTGAGCGTAGTCGAAGGACCGGAAGCGAAATTCCTGCGGGTCTGGCCCCTGCGCACGGGCTGATGTTAGTCGAAGTGCTGTACCCACATGTAGAGTCAATTGGTCAATAAGAATAGAAACGGAGATCAGAAAGTGTACAAATCGTACTATCCGAAAGCAAGCGAAATCGAGCGCCAGTGGGTGCTTGTGGACGCCAATGGACAGATCCTTGGCCGCTTGGCCACGCGCATTGCGCATGTCCTGCTTGGCAAGCACAAGCCCTCCTTCACGCCCGGCGTGGAAATGGGTGATTACGTTGTTGTGGTCAATGCCGAGCGTGTGACTGCCACCGGCACGAAGACCAAATCGAAGATGGTCACCAAGATGTATCATCGACATTCGGGGTATCCCGGTGGATATAAAGCCATCTCGCTGCGCGACCAGTTGCAGCAACACCCGGATCGTGTCCTGCGTGCTGCGGTATGGGGCATGCTGCCGCACAATCGCATGGGGCGTGCATTGCTCAAGCGTTTGAAGATCTATGCAGGTCCGAATCACCCGCACAGCACGAACAATCCCGTGCCGCTGGCCCCTAACGGCAAGTAAAGAAAGAAAGAGGAAGAAAACATGGCTCAGTATTATGAAGCGATTGGTCGTCGCAAGGAAAGCACTGCACGCGTCCGCCTGGTGGATGGTTCCGGCAAATTCATTGTAAATGAGAAGGAAGCCCCCGCGTACTTCACCCGTATGGGAGATCTCAATGATATCTTGCGCGCGTTTTCCGCGGTGGGTCAGGATGCCGGGAAATATGATATCAGCGTAATGGTGAACGGCGGTGGTGTAACGGGTCAGACCGAAGCCGTGCGCCTGGGAGTTTCCCGTGCGCTTGTCATGATCAACGGTGATTGGACCACGGCGCTACGCAAGAACGGTTTGCTTACCCGCGATGCCCGCAGCAAGGAGCGCAAGAAACCGGGTCTCAAGAAGGCTCGCAAGGCTCCTACCTACACCAAGCGTTAAACTACTTCGATTCTAGACTTCGACGTAATGCGTGTTAGACTTAACTTCACGCATTACGTTTTGTTTTAAGGAGACTTTATGGATTTCTCCCTGATTGCTCAAACATTCGACGTGCTTCGCATCCCTCCACCACCGAAGTTGATCCTGCTCGAAGCGCGGACTCTTTCCTCCGCGCATGTCCCGCCTTATCCGCCCGACCTGCCTGCTCTGTTGGTTGGAATTGAGTCGCGTCAACTGGCTTTGCATCTGAAGAGTATCTTGCTGACAACGTACCCGAAAGAGCATGTGGTCTATGTGGTCAGTGAAAGAAAGAAGAACGAGGAAAGATTAGGGGAATTAAACGCAGATGATTTTTCAGAAAATACAAGCTTATTTATTCCTCCATTAGGAGAGGGAACATCTTTTGAATCCTTTGGGGAAATTGTCGCGCACCTGCGCGCCCCGAATGGTTGCCCCTGGGATCGCGAGCAAACACATGAGTCTCTGAGAAAGCATTTGCTGGAGGAATCGTATGAGGCAATCTCAGCGATTGACTCCGGTGATTTTAGAGATATGCGCGAGGAATTTGGCGATTTGTTGTTGCAGGTCGTTCTCCAATCACAGATCGCAAATGAAGAGGGTCAGTTCAATGTGAATCAAGTCATTCAGGGAATCCACTCGAAAATAGTTCGTCGCCATCCACATGTATTCGGGGATTTGACGCTGGATGGTGTTAACGGTGTCTTGGCAAATTGGGAGAAATTGAAAGAGCAGGAAAGAGGAAAGAAGAAAGATGGTAAAGGATTGCTGGATGGAGTCCCCGTCGCGTTACCAGCATTGAGCCAGGCGCAGGAATACCAGGACCGCGCCGCGCGCGTCGGCTTCGATTGGCCCGAGATCGAGGGCGTGCTGGAGAAAATTGCAGAAGAGATTGAAGAAGTGAAACATGCAAGCGATGAAAAAGAACTGGCCGCGGAGATCGGAGATTTGCTGTTTGCACTTGTCAACCTGGCGCGCTGGAAGAACGTGGATGCCGAGTCCGCGTTAAGGGAAACAAATAGGAAGTTTAAACAACGGCTTGGCTATGTAGAACAGGGTGCGAAGAAGCAAGACCGAGATTTATCGGCACTGTCGCTGGACGAGATGGAATCCCTATGGCAGGAAGCGAAAGCGCAGGAAATTTCTTAGAAACCCAGCCGTGCTTCAATACCATCCACAGCCTGCTTGGCTTCGGCGAGCCCGCAATTATAGATTTCCCTGTAAATCTTTATCGCCTCGATCTTGTTTCCTTTTTTGAGCATCTCAACGACTCGTGCTTCAACCATGCCGGTATCCTTGACATGCGCGATGCCAAGATGATTGTATAGAAAATCAACGCGGCTTTCTAGTTCTGCAACACGTGCTCGTAGTGCAAGGATCTCAGATTCTGCCGTCATAGCTTTGCTCCGTAGGTAGGTTATCGAATCATGAATTATCCAGCGAACGGGACATCAAGAATTCGTCGTAATATTTGCCTTCAAAAAAGATCGCACGTGGTTCAGTTCCATAAGTTGAAAAACCACAGCGTTCATAGCAGCGGATGGCTGATATATTTGTTGTGGCAACTCCCAATTTTACAAGGAAGATCTTTCTTGCTTTTGCCCAGGTGGAACACGAATTGATCAGTTCTTCGGCGATACGCCTCTCCATTCCGGTGTTACATAGACGCCCCAGATCCAGGCACTGTGCTTGATTACCTTACACAATTGAGTTTTGGGTAATCGGGATCACAACGGGCTTGAGCTTTAGATTGGACAAGACTGCTTGGAAATCAGGCAAGAAAAGCAGGCCGGTAGCGAGCATACGTTTCAACCATCGCAAGCCAAGCTGAAACAAACTCAAAGCCCGTTTATGCGCGGGATCGACTTGGCAGCGAAGATGGTCTCCTTGTTCGATGATGAACTCACCCAACTCGTGACACCAGAGCGTTGCAATTGCCATGGCCAGTAACAAATGATCAATGCGTTGCGCATGTTGCAGCCGCGTATGTTCCATATCGAAGCCACCCGATTTATCATCGCGGAAACTTTGTTCAATGCTCATCCGACAACTATATTCACGCCGACGGGCGCGGCAGGCAATTTGATCGCTAATGATCGCGACCATTTCCGGCTCGCCTTTCTGATCGGTGGTCCAGGTGACCGATACGTTGGTTTGCAACTTGGCTTCGCGAGTGAGCAGAACATTTTGAAAATAACGATTGCAGTTCTCAGGCACTAAACGATCCAATCGCTTGGAGGATCCATCCGCCAAGGTAATGTAGGTATTGCAGGCCACCCGTATCCCATAATTCCAGCCTAATTCTAGGCATAATTGCGCCCAATCACAGTCCCGAAAACCAGCATCCGCCAAAAAGATAACCCGCTTGACATATTTTTTCAAAAACCTTTTCACCTTCTCCAACATGCTCTTCAACTTGCTGACTTTCACCAAGCCCTCGCCTTCTACGATCGTCCACGCAATCGGGATGGCTCGACAGCCATGTTGCAAGGAAACCCGAAAGATTTGCCAGCGATCTCCAAAGACCATCACGCCATCCAGAATCAGATAGACATCCACTGCAGACCAGCTGCATAAGACATGTTCCAAAACCTTTTTGTAAAACTTCCAGACCTTCACCTGCGGGTTGGATAACCAGCGTCGCAGCAGAGTGACTCTTGATTCCGCCTGGGTTTTCATCGGCAGACAATTGGCGATCTTGCTCAAACTGGGCGATTGGGTTTGCAAAATTCCAACGATAACCCAGATCCAATTGGTTACTTGTTTTCCATTCTTGACATGCACCAATCCTCTCAACTTTTCGTTCAATCGGTTGTACAATTCCTGGCTACTGCTCATCATCGGCCTCCTTTGGTCGTTAAGCAACCAAATTATGCCTTACTTGGTGAGCAGTAGCCCTTTTATTCTTTCTGTCAGGTAATCAGCCATTTTGCTTATTCTAAGTTTTATTTTGGTCTTGTTGACGGGTATTATTGGAATCCTTTATTTAGGTATCGATGTATTGTCCTTTATTCGCCCAAGTGCAAAGACGCCCTTGCCAACGATTACCCCACTTAATGTATTTATTGATTTGTCGATAGATTTGAAAACAAAT
>DASWKT010000264.1:0-2928 GCA_036396515.1 Anaerolineales bacterium
TGTCATGGGCTGAAGCAACACAAGAAAAAATCAATTCTTGGATAGAAACAAAAGTAACACAAATCTGAATTTGCTTTTCATTAGGATAATAAAATGCCCTACCTTGCATCCGAATCCCGTTATGACAATATGACCTACAACCGTACAGGAGACAGCGGACTCAAGCTTCCGCAGATCTCGCTTGGCTGGTGGTACAACTTTGGCGGCCGCGATATCCTCGAGAATGGACGCGCCATTGCGCGCCGCGCCTTCGATCTGGGCGTCACTCATTTCGACCTCGCCAACGACTATGGTCCCCCGCCCGGTTCTGCCGAGGAAAATTTCGGCACATTATTCAGGCAGGATTTTCATCCCTATCGCGACGAACTGATCATCTCCACTAAGGCAGGCTACGCCATGTGGCCCGGGCCGTACGGGGAATGGGGCTCGCGCAAATATCTGCTCGCTAGCCTCGACCAATCCCTCAAACGTATGGGCCTCGATTACGTGGATATCTTCTACAGCCACCGTCCCGACCCCGAGACTCCGCTCGAAGAAACCATGGGCGCGCTCGACTCAGCTGTCAGACAGGGCAAAGCTCTTTATGTGGGCATCTCCTCTTACCACCCGGAAATGACGCGGCGCGCAGCCCAAATCCTCGCAGAGTTGGGGACACCCTGCCTCATCCATCAGCCATCCTATAACATGTTCAATCGCTGGGTGGAAGATGGCCTGCTGGATGTTTTGCTCGAAGAAGGGATCGGCTGTATCGCCTTCTCGCCCCTCGCGCAGGGACAACTGACTGACCGCTACCTGAACGGGATCCCATCTGGCGCGCGTGCCAGCAAAACCGAGCGCGTCTGGCTGACTCCTGATGATGTCAAAGCAAACCTTCCCAAAGTGGAAAAGCTGAACGAACTCGCGAAACAGCGTGGACAATCCCTCGCCCAAATGGCAATTGCCTGGGTCTTGCGCAAACCCGCGGTCACCTCCGCACTGATCGGCGCGAGCAGTGTGAGTCAACTCGAAGATAATCTTGCTACACTGAACAATCTAAAGTTCAGTGATGACGAGTTGGATGAGATAGAATCGATTCTAAAAAGTTGATGTCCTTGCGAGGCGGTGTTCTTCCGCCGAAGCAATCTCCAAATAAACGATAGAACCTGTTCGACCGACTCATTCATTGAACGGGAGATTGCTTCGCTCCTCGCGAAGCGAGTCGCTCGCAACACTTGCACCTGCACGATTTGCTAGGCAAATCGAAGTGCAGGTGTGACAGGATGGTGACCATGGGCTTCCTCAAAAATCTTTTCAGCGGCACACCCGCCAAACCCGAAAAACGATATTACGTCTTTCATGTGAAATGTAATCGCTGCGGCGAGATCATTGAAGGCCGCGTGAATTTGGACAACGACCTCAGCCTTGAATATGAAGGCGACCGCGCGGTCTATTTTGTCCGCAAGGGATTGATGGGAAGCAACAAATGCTTCCAACAAATCGAAGTAGAATTGAAGTTCACGTCATCACGTGAACTGATCGAGCAACAGGCACAGGGCGGAACATTTGTAGAATAGACTATGGACGATAGGCCGTAGACCGTGATTTTTATTGGCTATGGTCCATCATCAGAAAGGAAACCAAAGGCAACTATGCGCTACTCCTCCCCTCCCAACCAGCAAGCTTATTACGAACAGGTCTGGCAACTTGTGAGACAAATCCCGCACGGTAAAGTCGCAACGTATGGACAGATCGCGCTGATGATCCCTCCTCCCATCGGTGTGGACTTTGATAGTTACAAAGCCTTCAGTCCGCGCTGGGTGGGAGGCGCCATGGCGGCCTGCCCAAACGATGTTCCGTGGCAACGCGTCATCAACTCGCAGGGAAAGATCAGTCCGCGCCCGGGTGGGGCAGAAAAACAGCGCATCCTGCTTGAAGAAGAAGGGGTTGTGTTTGTAAAAGACAAGGTGGATCTGAAAAAATATGGGTGGAGGGGCCCGGATGAAGCAGACGAACCCCGCCAGGAAACATTGTTCTAAGTAGGAATTGGAGATGAGAAATGCCGAATCCCACTGAAGCCCGGGCTGTTGAGCGTATCATCCTGGTCAATATCAAAGAAGGCATATCAGAAATCCAATTGGACACCGTTGCACAACATGGAAAGGAGTTGCTCGGTGCAATTCCCGGGGTTGAACAGGTTTCTTTTGGAATTGCCCTCCATGCTGACGCTTCCTATCAATGTTATGTGCGGATTCGGTTCCATGATGGAGATGCACTTCAAGTTTACGAAACACATCCCAATCATGCCGCGTTCGGTCTTCAGGAATGGCTGCCCATCATTACAAATGAAATTCTCGTTGATTACGTAATGGCTTATTAGCACTATCCTTATTCTCGTGCGGTGAATGAACAATAATGGCATTTATGTCCTCATCCACAGTCCTCTGGTTGGCTCTCTGACATGGATATTGGTTGCGGATCAGATGCGGCACGCGGGACTCGATGTGTATATCCCTCTTCTGCATGATTCGTCTGATTCACCAGAACCCTTTTGGAAACAGCACGCTGAATCCGTTTCTCAAGCGCTTGCACACATTCCCAGGAATAAGGTTTTTACCTTAGTTGCTCACAGCGGCGCGGGACCTTTACTCCCTGCAATACGACAATACCTTCCAAATCCCGTCAATGCCTACCTGTTTGTGGATGCAGGTATTCCGCGGGATGGCTCTACAAGACTGGACTTGATGAAGTGGGAGGATCCTAAATGGGCGGCGCAGTTCCAGGAGGAGTTGGAGCGCGGTGAGCGTTTCCCAAATTGGAATATGGAAGGCTTGCGGGATGTCATTCCGGATGAGTCCTTGCGTGAGCAGATGGTTGCCGAAATTCGTCCACGCGGATTATCTTTTTTTACGGAACCCATCCCTGTGTTTGGAGGGTGGCCGGATGCACCTT
>DASWKT010000265.1:0-7664 GCA_036396515.1 Anaerolineales bacterium
CCCAATTCTTCTAGAATGTTTTGCCTATTTTTATCTGCTTCAAATTGAGAGTCATGGATCGAGCCATCGATTTCTATAACCAGCCGGTATACCGAATTATAGAAATCAACAATGAATGGACCCACGGGTTGTTGGCGACGGAACTTGATCCCATCCAATTTCTTTCCACGCAAAGCCTGCCAAAGTTTTGCTTCACTTTTGGTCGGTTCTTTTCTAAAGTCACGAGCAATCTCCGTCATTCTTCGACGAAGTTGAGGATTATCCTGTAAGCGAGGATAATTATTTTTCATAAAAGCCTCTACTCCCTTCCCCGCTTGTCGGGGAAGGGCTGGGGATGGGGTTAGGTCAGTACCTCCACATCATGTGGACCCGACTCCTTCAATCCTGCGCCGGTCATCCGCACAAAGATGGCTTTTTGCTGAAACTCCTCAATCGAGTGCGCGCCGCTGTAACTCATACCCGATTGCAGACCACCGACTAATTGATTCAAGACTTCCCGTGCCCGTCCACGATAAGGAACGGCGGCTTCCACCCCCTCGGCAACATACTCTTCGATCTCTTCTTGAGTCACATCATCACCTTCACGCTGCTTGCGATTGATATTCGCTTCCCGTGAAGCCATACCGCGCGAGGCCTTGTAACGATGTCCTTTGCGCGTCATCATCAAGCCGGGGCTTTCATCAGTCCCGGCCAGCAGACTGCCGATCATTGCCGTCTGAGCCCCCGCTGCAATAGCCTTTGCCAAATCGCCTGGCTGACGGATGCCACCATCCGCAATAACCGGGATTCCATGCTGACGCGCGGCGTCGACACATTCGATCACCGCCGTTAACTGTGGGACACCTGATCCCGCGACATTACGTGTGATACAGATCGAACCGGGGCCTACGCCCACCTTCACAGCATCCACACCCACGTCAATCAATCTCAGTGTGCCATCCGCAGTCGCCACATTCCCACCGATGATTTGCGCATTTGGGAAATTCCTGCAAATGTTTTTTATCATCTCAATTTCCAAATGCGAGTCGCCGTGCGCAATATCAACAACGATACAATCTGCACCAGCTGCCAACACGGCTTCCACGCGACGCATCTCTTTCTCCCGTACACCTACTGCCGCTCCGACAGCCAAACGTCCACGTGCATCTTTTGTGGCTGCGGGATATTGCGTGATCTTCATAATATCCTTCAAAGTCACCAGGCCAGCAACACGGCCATCTTCGTCCACCAGGGGCAATTTCTCAACCCGATATTCATGGAGCAATCTTTCTGCCTCTTTCAACGACGTACCAGGTGAAGCCGTGTGTAAATTCTTCGACATGATTTCAGTCACTGGTTTACTGGTGTCCGTTTCAAATAACAGATCACGTGTCGATACAATGCCAATCAGTTTCTTATTCTCATCTACGATCAAAATCCCGCCCGTGCCAGTTTCCTCGACCACTCGCTTTACATCGCCAACCGTGTGAGACTCGGTCATGGTGATCGGGTCATCCACGACAAATGATTCAGCCTTCTTGACTCGCTGTATCTGCCACGCCTGTTCCGCAATGGATAGGAACCTGTGGATAATGCCGATGCCCCCCTCTCGCGCCATCGTGATCGCCATCTCGCTCTCGGTCACCACATCCATGTTTGCGGAAACAATGGGTACCTGCAGCGCGATCTTCTTTGTCAGCCAGCTCTTCGTCGAAAGCGCTCGCCGCGAGTCCACATCTGAATATTGCGGCACAAGCAGAACATCATCATACGTCAAAGCCGTATCAGGCAGAATCTTCATGGTCACTCCTCTTGATTTGCGTCGCCCGAATTATAATGCTTGATGATGACTCTTCGCGCGCTTTCTCCCCTGGATGGGCGTTACGAAAACGAGACCGCACTTCTGCGGGATTACTTCTCCGAATTTGCTTATTTGCGTTCCCGTGCACGCCTCGAACTGGACTTTCTATCTGCTCTTGCCAAAACTGGCCTGGCCCGCCCTTTGACCGGTTCCGAACGCGCCATCCTCGACTCGTTCACCGATGACGACGCGCGCAGGATACAGGAATACGAAAAGACTACAAAGCATGATGTCAAGGCTATCGAATATTTCTTAAGAGAAAAACTGCCTGACGATCTCCATCAATGGATTCATTTCGGCTTGACCTCTGAAGACATAAATAACATCGCGCAAGCCATCGCCTTACGCGACTCGCGCGACCAGGTCCTACTCCCGGCTTTAGACAACTTAATCACGGCACTTCATGACTTTGCAAAGAAATACCGCGCTCTCCCGATGCTCGCACGGACTCATGGTCAACCCGCCGTGCCGACAACACTGGGGAAAGAGATTGCTGGGTATATCTTGCGTCTCCAGAAATGCCGCACTGAAATTGCCAATCATAAATTTGAGGCAAAGTTGACAGGTGCGGTTGGCAACTTTAACGCCCTCCACTATGCCGCGCCAAATATTGACTGGATTTTATTCAGCAAGAAATTTGTCGAAAGCTTTGATCTTGAGCCCAATCTCCTCACAACCCAAATCCTGCCCCCGGACAACTGGATCCGTTATTTTGATTCGATCAGGCTGACCAACACGATCCTTGCTGACTACGCGCAGGATATGTGGATATATATCGGTGAGGGATTTATTAAACAAACCGTGATGGTGGGCGAAGTCGGATCGTCCACCATGCCACAGAAAGTAAACCCGATTAACTTTGAGAACGCGGAAGGCAATCTCGGAATTGCCAATGCACTCTTCATCCACTATGGGCAGAAATTGCCGGTCTCAAGATTGCAAAGAGATTTATCTGATTCAACCGTCCGCAGAACATTTGGTGTGGCATTAGGTCATACACTGCTGGCGTGGATCAACATCACACGCGGCATGAGCCGCATTGAAGCGGAAGAAAGCAAAATCAAACAGGATTTGGATTCGCATTGGGAAGTTGTGAGTGAGGGTGCACAGACGGTATTACGCGCGGCTGGACGAAGTGACGCCTACGAGTCACTTAAGTCTCAGATGCAGGGACGGATATTAAACCAGAGTAATTTCCGACGTTGGGTTGAAGCGCTGGATGTAAACAAGGAAACGCGTGAGAGGCTGATGAGCCTGTCGCCAGAGTCGTATATTGGGTTAGCCGTCCAGGTTGTTGATAAAGTAATTGGTAATTCGTAAAGGAGTCAGGATGAGCGTCACAGCAGTAATTGGGACACAATGGGGTGATGAGGGAAAGGGAAAAGTTGTCGATTATCTTGCGGAGCATACAGATTACGTGGCACGGTTTAACGGTGGGAATAACGCGGGACATACGGTCATCAACGAGTTTGGGACGTTCAAGATCCATCTCGTGCCTTCGGGGATTTTCGCACAAAACACAGTGGGGTTGATCGGCGGCGGCGTGGTGATTGACCCTGCGGTGCTGATCGATGAAATTAATTTATTGAATAACGCGGGTGTCCGTGTTGAAGGACGTTTATGGATTTCGCCGCGTTCGCATTTGATCATGCCGTATCACAAAATTCTGGATGGTCTGTACGAAGAGGCGAAAGGTGCGGGCGCAACAGGGACGACGCGCCGCGGCATTGGGCCTGTCTTCGCAGATAAGGTCAGTTACAACGGTATCAGATGGAGTGATTTTGCGAGTGAGACGTTCGAGTCGCGTCTGAAAGTGCAATTAGAGTTGAAGAACAAGATCATCCATGCGTTAGGCGGAGAGGCATTGAAATTTGAAGAGGTCCGCGATCTGTATGGCGAGTATTACGCGCGCTTACGACCCTACATTCGCGAGTTATTTGGAATTGTGCAGGATGGGTTGAAAGCGGACAAAAATTTTTTGCTTGAACAAGCAATGGGGACTTTTTTGGATACAGATTGGGGGACATATCCGTTCGTAACTGCTTCTACGACGATCCCTTCAGCGGCTTCGGCTGGACTTGGAATCCCGCCACGCTTTATCACGAACGTGGTCGGCGTGACGAAGGCTTATACCACACGCGTCGGCGCGGGCCCGTTGCCAACGGAGATCCATGACGTGGAAAGCGAAGTATATAAAAAATTCGGCGAAACCGCCGCAACGACAGGTCGCACGCGCCGAGTCGGTTGGCTCGATTTGGAGCTTGTGAAAACTGCTGTGCTGATCAGTGGCGTGACAGAGTTATGTCTGACAAAGTTGGATGTGTTGAGCGGCTTGAATGATGTTCGGGTTTGTGTGGGATACAAATTGAATGGGAAAGTTGTCACCTACGCCGATGTGGACGCGTACGGTTTAGATGAAGTCGAGACGGTGTACAAAACCGTGAAAGGCTGGCACGAAGAGATCAGCAAGGCAAGGTCGTTTGAGGAATTGCCTGCCCAGGCGAAGGATTATGTGAAGATGATCGAAGACGCTGCGGGAGTCCCTGTGAAGTGGATCGGCGTCGGTCCTGAGAGAGACGCGACGATAATGAGGTAAATCTGGAAGACAAAGGCCCTGATTAAAGTGTAAGGTTTTCGCTTGCGATTTACTTATCAAAATGCAATATCGCCAGATTACCGTCAAAGGAGGCAGCGAGTTGTTCGGGCAGATTCCCCAGGGTATCAGCCACACGTTTTCGGGAGCCAAACCCCGGTACAACGATGAAACTATTGATGCTTTCCTGTTCGAGCATGACAGGCTTAAGCTGGTGTTTGAGCGTCTCCACATCAACAGGGTGGTCAGTGTGAATGACACGGAGCAAATCATCAATGGATTGCAGGTAGCTTGAGTCTGCGCGAATGATAAGGGGAACATTCCAGGCTTTCGCTATAGATAGATTTGCTTCAAGCATACGCCGCAAGGCAATTTGTGGAACGCCCCCTGGGTGGAAGGATGAAAACCACGCGTTGAGTGCCATTGAGAGGCGCTGTTAGTTTTCCAACCATAACGGGCGTATCGGATCCCCAGATGACTTCGTCCAGAACGGAGCCAAGCAAGGACTCGCGCAGAGTCCGTTTGCCTCGCCAGCCCATCAGGATAAGCGAGGCATCGCGTTCCTGCTCAGTAAACAAAATACCTTGTGTATGTGTGGCGGCCAGGCGCGGAATCAATTCAATTTCCGATTGCGGATCCTGCATCACTTCATGGACGCGTCCAAGCAAGTCGCGATGCAAGGCAAAATGCTTTTCTTGTTCGCGCTGGGCCTGTGCCACACTCACAGCCATTACCTTTCCCTCATTAACTTTCGCAAGCAAAACTGCCAAGCCGAGCAACTGCTCCTGGGCCCTTGGATCTATGATCGGAACGAGAATCCGGCTAAAGTGTGGAGAAGGCTTATCATCGGCGGAAACAGTTTGAAGGTTCGCGGCGAAGCGCTGCACGATCAGCAGTGAAGTGATCGAGGTCAGCAGGATCATCATAATGGCGGCGTTAAAGAGAGTTGAGCCGAATAATCCAGTTTCCAAGCCGATAATGAGAGTGGGGATAGTTACTGCGGCCTGTGCGTGAGAAAGACCATAGACAGTCCAAAATTCATTTTTGGTGTATTTGAAAATTCGTGCTGTGATCCAGGCCGCGATCAATTTTGAAACGTATGCGACAACCGTCACGCCAAGCGCAACTAGGATCGTTTGTCTGTTCTCGAGGAAAGATAGCGGATCTGTAATCATGCCGCTGTAAAGCAAAAAGATCGGAATGAAAAGGGACTCGCCAATGAAGAGCACATGCCCCGTGACAGGACTATGCCGCGGAAGCGTAGCATTGATGGCAAGCCCGGCGAGGAACCCTCCCACGACTTCATGGACGCCAATCAGTTCGGCACCCAATGCGGCAACGAACAGCACAACAACTACAAATTGAAATTCGATTGCGCGCCCGCTAAATCGTTGGAAGAAAAACTTTCCCAGACGCGGCAGCCCCATGATAACGAGCAAGGTGAAGATGGATAAGAGGACAAAGAGTTGAATAAAATATCCAAGGCTCAACCCTCCTGTTTTTGCACCCAGCACAACAGCAAGGATAATAAATGCTCCGATATCCGTAAGTACTGTTGCACCTGTTGTGACTGCAATGGCTGCATTACGGGTCACGCCAAGGCGGATGAGGATCGGGAACGCGATCAAGGTATGCGAAGCAAATGCAGAACCCAGCAGGACAGAGCCAAGCCAGCCCAGCCCGAGAATTCTGCCAAGCGCCATCCCCATCAACTGTGGCAAAAGGAAGGTGAAGAATCCAAACACGATTGAGCGACCGCGTACGCGCATGAACTGATTGATATCCACCTCAAGACCCGCACTGAACATCAAATATACCAGCCCAATTGTGGACAGGAATTCCATGCGGTCGCCCGCCTCGATCAAATGGAACCCGTGCGGACCAATGAGCATCCCACCCAGGATAATGCCGATGATGCCGGGCAAACGCACGCGCTCCGAAAGCAGCGGCGTGACCAGGATAATACTCATGCTCAGCAGAAAAAATGCGACCGGCTCATCTAAACGTTCGAGCATTCAATTTTTTCCCCACATCGGCGTGTCTGAATTTTACACCAGGAACAAACGGTCCCTGTCACACAAAAATCGCGATGATCATTTTGGTTTGCGTAACAACGATAAACGGTATTCGTTCCATTAATCAGAAACGAATCTACGGAGCAAAATAAGCTGATAGATACGCTAATCTTGGAGGTAGAAATGAATATCCTTTTATGGATTGCAAGCCTGATCCTCGGAAAGCAACCCAAATGGCTGCCAATCCTCATTACCACTAGGAAGCCACATAAACACAAATCCAAATAGAATAAATTCAGTATCTCAATGACGTAGCACGCAGGGGTTTAATTTTCCTCTTGGACCAAAGAAAATGAGGAAGTTACTATCAAACTTACCAAATCTCCTTAAACTCGCTTACCAGGGCTGGAAAGAGGACCGCGCTTCACGTCTGGCTGCTGCGCTTGCCTACTATACGATTTTTTCTCTCGCTCCATTACTTGTGATCGTCATAGCCATAACGGGGCTTATCTGGGAAGCGGATGTCGTTCGGACACAATTGCTGAATCAAATTCAAGGCTTGGTGGGTGTAGAGGGGGCAAATTTCGTGGCTGACCTGATATCTAGCACTGGTAGCCAAACTGAAGATATTGTTGCCACGATCATCGGGATCATTACGCTGCTTTTTGGCGCCTTGGGAGTTTTTAATGAACTACATAACTCTCTCAATATCATCTGGGAAGTCGAGGAGGAGAAGCCCAAAGGCTTTCTTCAAACCGTCAAAAAAGTGATTATTGACCGCTTGCTCTCCTTCACAATGATTCTCGGGATCGGATTTCTATTACTCGTTTCGCTTGTCATCAGTGCCGGCCTCTCCGCGACACAGGAAACGATTGGCAATGCAATTCCCCTCTCAGAATTTCTCCTGCAAATTGTGAATACGGTCATATCCATGGGAGTGATCACCGTCCTGTTTGCGTTGATGTATAGATTCCTTCCGGACGCCGAGATTGCGTGGCGGGACGTTTGGGTGGGCGCCTTCATAACTTCTGTATTCTTCTCACTAGGCAAAACTGCAATTGGTGTTTACCTGGGCAATAGCGCTGTCGCTTCCTCCTTCGGTGCAGCAGGCTCCCTGGTTCTGTTACTGCTCTGGATCTACTACTCGGCCCAAATCCTCTTCTTCGGTGCGGAATTCACGCAGGTCTATGCAAACAAATATGGTTCGAAAATTGTC
>DASWKT010000266.1:0-5627 GCA_036396515.1 Anaerolineales bacterium
CTGTAAGTACCTCAGCCAGGATTCCTGGCATCCGAACATACAATTGTTGCCTTTCAAAGGCTCGTTTATATGTTTCAGCAGAGAAGGCCTTTCTTTCGATGTTGAAAAACAGCAAAGCCAGTACGCCCGTGATAACGAACAGGATGGCACACAAGGCTGCAAAAAACATTCCAAGTGTTCGCACGCTCAAACCTCGCTGACCAAATCAATATAATCTTCGGTGACTGTCTCCCCGACAGCCGCGCCGAGCAATGAAAGCAGTTCATTTACAAGCTGTGCCTTGTGGTCCGCATCCCTGCGGCTCCACGTACGGCTCTTGATCTCAATGAAATGACCGAGTTCGGGTTCAGTGACGTGGTCGAGATTGACAAAAAACTCGGTGTCCTTGTATTCGATCAGCCAGCGCAGGCGGTCTTTTTCGATCACTGTCTCAGTCTTAGGTTTGAAGTATTCACGATAAAAGCGCAACGAATGGGAAGCGGGCGCAATGTAGCGACTGCGCGACAGCAAAACTTCATTCTCAAATGCACCTTCACGCTTCCGGCCAATCAACGTCAGGCGGCTGCGAACGTTCGTGATGATGCCTTTGGTATCGTCGATGAAATCATCCTCACGGTACCGCAGACGACCCTGTGATGGATCATCGAAGAAAAAGTAAACATCGTGTTCACGATAATGCCGCTGGCGGATCACCTCAACCTCGGGGCGCTTCAAGGCCTGGATGATGGGGTCTGCCTCCGTTATTTTAACCTTGACCTGTACCTCAAACGATTCCTGCTCCAGCGAGCCGCCCAGCGCGATCAATTTCGATAGAACGGATTGTTCTCGTTCGATCAGGAAGGCATCGATCTTCTTTGCAATCTGCGCGGCCTGAGCGAGCAGCTCATCTTCCTGTAAAGTAAGCAATTGATGATCGCGCATCAGCCATTTGCCGTTGACCATTACATCACTTACATCTGTCGATTTGCTGGCATAGACGATCTGTGCATAAGCGTTATCCGGGGAGCGTTTGAAAGAGGGTGAGTTGTGTATCGGAGATATATCTACCAGGATCAGGTCGGCGCGTTTGCCAGTTTCAACGGAGCCCGTTAGATGTCCGATATGAAGCGCCTGTGCGCCGAGTCGGGTCCCCATAAGCAGTGCTCGTGGCGCAGGCAGGGAGGTTGGGTCATTGGTCACTGCCTTGGCAACAAACGCGGCCAGGCGCACTTCTTCAAACATATCCAGATCGTTATTCGACGCGGGCCCATCCGTCCCGATGCCGACATTTAATCCCGTCTCAAGCATCTTCATCACCGGCGCGAAACCTGACGCAAGTTTGAGATTGGAGGATGGGTTGTGCGACACGCCTGCACCCGCGTGTTGGAGCGAACGTATCTCGCCCGCATCCACATGCACGCAATGCGCCGCGATGAGTTTTGCATCGAGCAAACCCTGCTTCTTCACGTAGGGAATGACCGGCATTCCATTTTCGTTGCGCATGTTATCCACTTCAAAGGCTGTTTCAGAGAGATGGGTGTGAAGCGGGACGTCGAATTCTTTGGCGAGCTCGGCCGTTGCGCGCAGGATTTCGGCAGTGCATGTATAGGGTGCGTGAGGCGAGACAGCCGGAACAATCAACGGATGGGCTTTCCATCTTTGAATAAACTCGCGTGCCATCGCCAATGAGTCTTCGTAGGAAGCCGCGTCAGGCGCCGGGAATTTCATCACAGTTTGCCCGCAGACCGCACGCATCCCCACCTCTGCGGCTGCTTTCGCAACATCTTCTTCAAAATAGTACATGTCGTTGAAGGTCGTGATGCCGCTGCGGATCTGTTCCGCACAGGCAAGCAAAGTCCCCAGCCGGACAAATTCCGGGGAGACAAACTCGCGCTCGACTGGCATCATGTAGCCCATCAGCCAGACATCAAGCCGCAAGTCATCCGCCAGGCCGCGCAAAAGGGTCATGGGAACGTGCGTGTGAGCGTTGATGAGACCGGGCATCAGCACTTTACCATTACAATCCATTGTTTCCTTTGCGGAATATTCGTTTTTGAGCTCGTCTTCAGGTCCGACCGCAACGATGCTATCTCCCTTCACCGCGACCGCGCCGGGAGAGTATTGTGTCAGGCCTCTATCCATGGTCAGGACAAGGGCATTGGTAAAGAGGGTGTCGACTTGTTGAGTCATGTGGATTCCTTTGAAGTAGGTCGGGCTTTTAGCCCGACAAGATTGCTGATAGCTGATAATGATGGCGGGTTGAAAACCCGCCCTACAAATTACGGGATAAAATTCAAGAATACTTTCAGGGCTTTGAGATTCCTGTCAAAATCCGTATTTTTGTGCGTGCTCAATTCCATGTCCACGGCCGCGCCTACGCCGTTCTCCACCGCCCAATCTGCCAGCGTGCCTGTATATTCGCATCCTGTATCAATGGGTGGATAAGGATACCTGGTTTCTTTGGAAAGGGCCTTCGCCAGACGTTTGGATACTTCTTCCCACGGAACGCCGCCCGGGAAAACACCCAGCGCGGCGCTATGGTAACTGATCAGTGCAGCAAGCTTGTGAGAAGAGATAAAACCCATTACGGTACGTGTTTCAGGCTCGGAACCACCGTATAAACCGCCTGTAGTGGGGCGTAGGACCCAACAGCCATCTCGATCCCAATCTGCGACCCAGTTTTCGCTGGGAAAATTGCGGTTTAGATCCACGCCATTATTGTTGACACGGCCCTCCACGTCACTCGAGCGGGCTTCACCATCAGGGTTCATGTTGCGGATGATATATAGTTTTGCGCTGTCCGGAATCACTTCCGGGTTCGCGTTGATGTACATGATCAATTCATTGGCCAGCGCGACCGTATTGCCTTCATAACCGCCGTGAATACCCGCTACGATGAGATATTCTCTTTTTCCCTCTCCAAAGGTATATGCCTCAATCGGCCGCCCTGCAAGTGAAAAACCAATAATGGTTGCGTGCGTTCCTCCATTTTCCAGAACAAAAGGTGTCGGTGTTTCAAAGACTGGAGGTGTGTAAAACGGATTGGGCGTCAGCGTAGGCAGAAAATACCTTGTTGGAGGAGGTTTTTGTGTAGAACCGGGGCGAGGTGGTTCCGTCAGTCCATCGGCGGCGAGGGCATGTTGGTTTGTCCGATAAAATGTTCCTGCAATCAACAGGCTGATAATGACGACTCCATTTAGCCCCCAGATCAGGTAGATCCAGGTGTGGGATCGTTTATTACGGCGTGCCATGCTACTCGCTCTCCATGGCTCTGCGCCTGAGCCAATCGAGTGCCAGATTGACAGACCAGCGCGGCAGACTGCGTGGAGGCCCACCGTAGGTGATGCGATGCGTCTTTTCACCCTGGGGCGTGATCAAAGCCATTTCTGCGGCGCGCTCTTCGAGATATACGGCGACGCCCAGGGCTGCATCGGCATCAGAGTCGGCGCGGGCGGCGCGTAACGTATCCATAAGGGAGGCGGCTTTGAGATTGGGGATGGAGGCGGTGTGAGGGATTTTTCGCGCCAGCAATCCATCGAGCCCCGATTCAATTGCAGTCAGAGTCCAGCCCCGTTTGGCAACTTCTTTCAGCGTGGTCGTTTCAAGCCTATCTTCATCCGCGCCGAAAACCACATTGCCGAGCCGCTCACGGATTTGATTCTCGATATCAGCGATCATCGTATCTGCTTCCGCTTCATTTTTCGCTTTTGCCGCGATTCGGATATCCACAACGCCCGTGTGCGCGGCAAGTCCAACTGTGGGATTGCTCAGTGTTTCCAGGTCATCAATCTTTTCGTCTATCATACCTTCGCCCAGGCCCGCGCAATGCAGTATGCGGATCTTGATAATTTCATCCAGGTCGAATCGTTTCTGTAAATAAGGAATGACCGACTCATGCAGGATATATTCCATTTCGTTTGGCACGCCTGGTAATGAAATAACTGCCCTCACCCCCATCCCCTCTCCCAATTTGGGAGAGGGGGGCAGGGGTGAGGGATATTCAACGATAAAACATGGTGCAGTGCCAACCGGGTTTGATATCCCAATCGCTCCTTTGGGGACGTATGCCTGCCTCTTTTGATTCTCTGAGGGCTTGCGGCCATAACGTGAAATGATGGCTACGACCTGCTCCCAAAGGTCCTCACGGAATTCAAGTTCCACACCGGCCGCGCGTGCAACTGCTTCACGAGTGGGGTCATCCACCGTTGGCCCAAGCCCGCCTGTGGTGATGACAATTTCCGCACGCTGCATGGAGTGGCGAATTGCTTCTGCAATCCTTTCAACGTTATCGCCGATGGTAATCGTGCGATATAAATCCACACCCATACTGCGCAGTGTGCGCGCGATGTAACGCGTATTCGTGTCTACGATTTCGCCGAGCAATATCTCGGTCCCAATGGTAATAATTTCTGCTGAGGGCATAACTTAAAGAAAGCTCCAGATGGGGTCCCCGCCGCCGTCCCCTTCGGGGATGCTCCGCGACACTCGATTTGCTTGGCAAATCATGCAGGTGAGGCTGGCGGCTTGAGCAATATATTTACACCACATTGTACTCTTTTATCCATCTTCCTTCCTCAAAGCGCGCCAGGTCGAGCATTGAAACGTCAACTGTTGAAAACTTTCCATCGAGAATGAACTCACTCATTAATTTTCCTGAAACCGGTCCATGCATGAAACCATGACCGGAAAAGCCCGTGCACAGATAAAAACCATCCACGGGCGTTGCGCCGTAGATCGGATGTGCATCGGGAGTCACTTCATATAACCCTGCCCAATGCGCAGCGCGGCCTGCTTTCTCAATCAAAGGCATGCGCGCCAGCGCGGCCTCAAGGGTGGTCACTTCAAATTCCTCATCGACGCTCGTATCAAAACCGGGACCTTGGTTTTGATTGCTCATGCCCATCAACAGGCCTTCACCGTAGCGATGAAAGTATAGCGATTGTGCAAAATCGATCACGAAGGGAAAATCGTTTGGGATTTCTTTCAGCGGGGTTGTCGTTAACATTTGCCTGCGGATGGGACTCACCGGGATGTGTACGTCGGCCATCCGACCGATCTGAGCCGACCAGGGCCCTGCTGCGTTTAAAATCGTGCGCGTCTTTATCAAGCCTTGAGTTGTTTCCACTGCTTCAACTTTTCCTCCCCTCAGGTGGATCCCGGTCACCTCTGCGTTGTTGAGCGTTTTAACTCCCCGCTTTTGCGCAGCGTTTATGTATCCCATCACGACGCTGTTCGGGTCGACCAGCCCATCCTTGTGATGAAAGGTGCCTGCCAGCGCGTCTTCAAAATCCATCATCGGCAATCGTTTGCAGATTTCAGCCCTGCCCAGCCATTCGGTTTCAACCCCAAGGTCGTGCTGCAATCTAACATTGCGTTGAAACGCAACCACATCTTTTTCATCTGTAAGCACGAAAAGATAGCCGCATTTCCGGTAATCAATATCCTGCCCGAGCTCTTCCTTGAATCTTTCAAGCATAGGCAGGCTTTCGAGTGAGAGCCTGATATTGACTTCTGTGCCAAATTGATAGCGTACTCCACCGGCACAGCGCCCCGTGGAGCCCTGTCCAAAGAATTGCTCTCTTTCGAGCAGGAGAAGGTTCTTTATCCCGCGTGAAGCCAGATGGTAGGCTGCGCTCGCTCCCATGACG
>DASWKT010000267.1:0-9948 GCA_036396515.1 Anaerolineales bacterium
TCTTGTACACACCGTGCGCGGTACCGATGGCGGGAGCAAAGATATCCACTCCGGTGCGCTCGACGAATTCTACTGATTGTTTTGGATTCGCCAGCTGCGCCTCATCTTCGGCGACCTTGATCTGGTCCTCCACACCACCGACGGTTCCCAACTCACCCTCGACGGAAATATTGCCGACCTTGTGAGAATAGTCCACTACTTCCTTGGTCTGGCGGATATTCTCTTCGTAGGACTGTTTGGAGGCATCGATCATAATGTTGGTGTAGCCCGCGTCCGCGCACTTTTTGCAGTAATCAATTTCGGTGCAGTGGTCAAGATGCAGGCAGACCGGAACCGGCGCGGACGAGGCGAGGGTTCGATAGATCGCCACCATCATCTCTGTGCCGAGGAACTTGGATGGTTTGACTGAAGTCTGAACGATCACGGGAGATTTCTTCTCGATGGCCGCATCTATCACCGCTTCGAATTGGAGCAAGTCTGTGATGTTGAACGCGCCGACGGCATAACCTTCTTTTGCCGCTTCCACCATGATCTCTTTTGCATTTACGATTGACATGTGTATCTCCTTGATTTAGATGATGCTTGATTTTTCCTGCTTTGTTTCTTGATGGCCGGCAGCCAGCCTTTCTTCGATAAAGCCTTCCAGTCCGGCAAAACCCTTTGCGAAATTTTCCACTGTGCTGACCGTTGCGGGATGATCGTTGAACTGTTCGAGCTCCAGGCCGTTTGGGTCGTAAGCCTGGATGCAGTAGGGAATCTTCAATAGCTTGTCCATGACTTCCCGAGGTACTTCCTTTTTGATTTCAGGCTGGAAGAGGAGGTCATCGCCTATTTCGAAGAGAGGTTCCAGAACATAGGGCGGACAGGTATAAACGATATCTCCCCCGGCGAGTTTTTGAATATCCCAGAATCTCATTTTTCCCGCTACGAGAGGGCCAACGCGCATGGAACAGGCAAGCAGCTTGCTGGCGTAGCCTCGCTCCGTGAGGATTCGATAGGCGCGACGGAAGACTGCAATGCCCAACCAGCGCTTATCCTGCCAGGATAGCTTTATGTTACGCCGCTGCGCTTGAACATCCAAAACTTCGTGCTCTGTCAGCCGCCCCAACATCATGGTAATGACGGCGCGCCATTTGCCCAAGTCAACCTCGTTTTGTTGTGCGAGCTTAATACCCTCCATAGCAGCGCTAGCCGATGCCAGGATCTGAGGCAGGGTAAAACAGACTGTCGTATTGGTACTAATGCCCTTGGAGGTTAGGACCTTGACAACCTCGATCCCCTGCATGCTGGCCGGGACTTTGACCATCACGTTCGGGCTGAGGGCGCTGAGTTCCTCCGCATCGCGGATCATCTGGCCGGTCTCCGTAAAGAGGCGTGGATCCAACTGGCCGGAGATCCATCCAAACCGGCCTTTTGAAGCCTCGAACATAGGCAGGTACATCTCCGCACCCCTCTTTACCACCTCTTTGTATGCTGACCAGGTGAGTTCTTTCAGGTGCATTTCTGGGTGAGCATGTATCAAATCATCGATCCACTCTCCCCAGAAAACCGGATCACTCTTGATGGCCTGCCATGACAACGGTGGATTGGTCGTGCAACCTCGGAAAACGCTCTGTGCAGGGGCTTCAGCGTTGTATAAGCGCGCAAGCTGTTCTTGCAAAACCTGCCTGCGAGATGGTTCGGCAGCACTGAGCATCTTCTGAGTCCACTGATTGTAGACCAAAGGAGATGAATCCCACCAGACCTCCATATCTGGGTGAGTCTTCACCAGTCGTTCTACAGGACTTTCGATCATGTTGGAATCTCCTTTCTCAAAAGACTTGCGAAAATCCAATTCAATGTGATTAACCCTTTTCCGCTTTCAATCTTTATGTCTGTACTTTATTTTTTTATTTTCTTCAACCAACCTTCCCGGCGCGGGTCGGTCAAATCTTCGCGTGCCCTGCCAAACCACAGATCTGCATAACCCTGGAAGTCTTCTTCCAGCCTCGAGATGCCGGTCTGGGTGGTACCCCACATCGCTTCATGGATCTCCGACATTGGCGTCATTAACTTGAGGCGGGCGAAGTTCTTGTCTGTCACCTCGCCGAAATATTCCTGCAAAAACAGACGCATCATCTCGTCGCTGAGACGATGGTGATGGCAGAAATTCCCAAGATCGAAGAAGATATCGCCCATCCCGGCGTATTCCCAATCGAGCAGCCGCATCTCGCCCATTTCGCCGGGAACCTCCTCATCGAGAAAGTTGAGGTTGAGCAGATCATCATGGCAAGGCGTCGGGGTGTAGGGATCCTTCAACAGTGTTTGCTCGGTTTCATGCACTTTCTGCATGATCCAGTCGAAATCGAAAGGGAACTTGCTGTTGTATTGCTGCGAAACGTCGGTGAGCATTTCGATCCGGCGGAAAACGTTGAATTCTCCCGGAAGTTCCGGTGCGTTTTTGTGAAATACTCGGAGTTTGCGTGCAAGCCGCCGAATATTTTCCGGATGGGTGATTTCCGCGGGAGGAATCTTTTTGCCGTTGACAAAACGTGTCACCAAATAACCTTCTGGTTCTATAAAGTACATTACCTCAGGGGCAACCCCTAACTTGCCAGCCGCCAGATTTGCAGCATATTCCACATCTCGGCTGATACCCAGTAGATCGGTGTCAGCTCCGGTAATGCGCAAGACGTAGGCTTTACCATCGGCATCGACCTTGTAATTCAGGTTTGTGATCCCGCCAGCGAGCGGTGCGGTTTTCACATTTTTGGCGCTGGCGAAGAAGGGTACCCGCGCGAGTGCCTCTTCCAAAGTCAGTCCCACAGATTTTCTCCTATGTCTTTATGCAGATTGCCCATTTAGCCACTCGTCATTTGGAAACCTTCAACCTTACCGTCTGCAAAAGTGACAAGGCAGCCGCGCAGGATCCCCTCTCCATACTCACTGCCTGGGTTGATGCAGGTCGTCCGGCCCATCTTGATGACCGCCTGTGATTCGTGGATATGCCCGTGCAGGCTTAACATGGGCTGATGAGTCTCTATAGCTTTGCGCACGGATTGACTGCCTGCTCCCGCGAAGACAATTTGCCCTCCGCTCATGATGGGACTGGGCGGATCCGTGGTCCAGTCGAGTTTTGGGCAGGAGTCCAGAGTCGAATCCAGCGGAGGAACATGGAAGTTAAAAATGCAATGATCGAAGTCTTTCACCTGAGCGCACATGCCTTCAATGATCTCACCCAATTTCTCGTCAGGGATTTCGCGCGGTGTATTCCATGGCGTGGGATTGCTGAAGCCGACGCTTGCCATGGTATGGTCATCGTCGATTTGTACGACCTTGGCCTCGCACGGAATAAATGACTCTCCGCCTTCCTTGATCGCTTCCAGCACTTCGGGATCGTCATCATTCCCACCGGTTACAAAACATTTGATCCCTGTGCCTTTCAGCCGTGTCTCTGCCAACTCAACCCAGGAGGCCAGTCTCTCACGCGCAAGTTTATGAAAGAGTTTATCCACTTCATCCGGTTGGTCGGCCAATACCTTGTATTCATCCTCCTCCATAATCTGGCTATAAAAACCGAGCAGGCCTATCCTCTCCCGTAATTGCTGTAATTCTGTCTCGCTGGCAATTTTCTGAACAGTTCCCTGCAAGGTCGCGCGATAGTGTCCATTTGCTTCCTTGATGATGGGAATCATCAACTTACCCTGGATATCCCCACCCATCACAATGACGTTTACATCATAGAATTTGCCGGCATTGATGAACTTGCGATACGTCCGTTCAGAGCCATGAATGTCAGTGGCAAAGAACAGGCGGGTCATCTTTTTGCTTTTCTTTTTGGAAAAAAACGACATTTCGTTCCTCCGATTTGAAGCGCCGGATCAGGCTTTGATTCTTTCGCCTTTGGGATCCCATAGCGGCGTCTGCACTACCTCCGCTTCCACCTGCTCGCCAAAGAACTCAATGTTGAGTTTTGTGCCCACTTTCGTACATTCCATCGGCAGGTAGGCATAGACAATGCTTTTGCCGACCGAATAGCCAAACCCACCAGCCGCCACCCAGCCGATAATTCTTTCGCCAGTTCGGATGGGTTCCTTCCCGAGGGCAATCGTGCGGTCGTCGGAGACAATCATGCAAGACAACTTTTGCGTCAAGCCATTCTCCTTTTGTTTTTGCAAGGCATCCCTTCCGATGAAATCACCTTTATCAAGTTTCACTGCAAAGCCCAACCCAGCCTCGTAGGGGGTATAGTCCGGGCTGATCTCTCCACTCCAATAACGATAACTCTTTTCAAGCCTTAACGTCTCTATGGCTTTGTAACCGCCTGCGACCATGCCTTCGGGTTGACCAGCTTCCCAGAGCGTATCCCAGAGGCGCAGACCGTATTCCATCGGGCAGTAAAACTCCCAGCCGAGCTCGCCCACATATGTCACGCGCGAAGCGAGAACCGGGACATCTCCGATGGTGAGGCGTTTCGCGGTCATGTAGGGGAATCCCGCGTTCGAAACATCGTCGGTTGTTGTCTTCTCTACAATTTTGCGTGCTTTCGGTCCCCACAGGCCAAGACAAGCATAAGAGGAGCCGACATCTTCAATGGTCACCGAGCCGTCTTCGGGCATGTTGAGTGAGAGCCATGAGAGGTCATGCTGGCCGAATGCCGTGCCTGTGATGATGAGGAAGCGATCTTCCGCAAGCCGCGTGGCGGTGAAATCACATTCGATGCCGCCGCGCTTATTCAAGCATTGAGTATAAATGACCGTTCCAATGGGCTGATCAATATTGTTCGCGCAAACATAATTCAGGAAATTCAATGCGCCGGGGCCGCGCACTTCTAGTTTATTGAACGAAGTTTCGTCGAACAGACCCGCATTCTCGCGCGTCATGAGATGCTCGTATCCGACGGCACGCGACCAATTATGGCGCGCCCAGCCTTTCGGTTCATGGCCGTGCGTCGCTTTTTCTTCGTAAGGCTTGAACCAATTCGGCCGTTCCCAGCCCATCTTTTCGCCGAAGGAACAGCCCAGATCGCGCAATCTGAAATAAGTGGGAGAGACGCGCACATTGCGCCGCGAGATGCGTTCTTCGCCGGGGAAGTGGATGTCATAATATTGTGTGTATGTTTCGAGCGTACGCGCCGCCACATAATCAAGGCTGTTGTAGTTAGGACCAAAGCGCCGCACGTCAAGCCGCCACATATCCCATTCGGGGCTGCCGTCAATGATCCATTCTGCCATAACTTTGCCGATACCACCCGCGCCGGCGAGGCCATGGGCACAGAAGGCGCATGCCACCCAGAAGCCCTTGACGGAGGTGGGTCCAAGCAAAAATTCGCCATCGGGTGTAAAGCCTTCGGGGCCATTCAGGAGTTTAACAACCTCCGCGTTTTCAACAGCAGGCACGCGCCGGATGGAATTTTCCATTAAGGGAGTAAACCGTTCCCAATCTGGAGGCAGTAGCTGGAATTTGAAATCCTTAGGAATTCCGTTCATTCCGAAGGTCGCGGGCTGGCGCTCATAACCACCTGTGACAAGCCCGCCGACTTCCTCGCGCCAGTAGACCAACAGGTCTGGATCGCGCAGGTTCGGGAAATCATGCGTGACGCCTTCAATCGGTTTTGTCATGATGTACAGGTGAGCCATTGGGATGACTGGAAGATTCAAGCCGACCATCTTACCCACCTCGCGTCCCCACATGCCTGAGGCGTTCACTACGACCTCCGTCTTGATCGTGCCTTTATCAGTCACCACCTCGCTGACGCGTCCATTCTTCACATTGATCTTTTCGACATTCGTGTTGGTGAATATCCTGGCGCCGCGCTTCTTTGCGCCGGCGGCCAGCGCGTTGGTCAGGCCGGTCGGATCGATACTTCCGTCATTCGGCGTGTACGCCGCGCCGACCACGCCGTCAATGGTCATAAGTGGAAATTTCTCCTGCGCCTCTTTTGGCGTGATCAATTCCATCGGCACGCCAAAGGAACGCGCCATGCCGACCAATCGCTTGGTTTCTTCCAAGCGCTCTGCAGAGGAAGCAAGGCGGACACCACCGACCTCACGCCAGGATGTATCGACGCCAGTTTCCTGCTTCAGCCTGCGATACAAATCAGTGCTGTAGTGCATCATGCGGGTCAGGTTTGCATCCGAGCGCATCTGACCGACCAGACCTGCCGAGTGCCAGGTTGACCCCGCCGTTAGTTCGTGACGTTCGAGCAGAACGACATCCTTCCATCCCATAAGTGCGAGATGATAAGCGATGCTAGCCCCGCCTACGCCTCCTCCAACGATAACTACTTGTGCTTGCGATGACAACTCGGACATGTTTGGCTCCTTGATCTTTGCCCTGAGCGGAGCGCTGACCACAGGGAGGCGCGCAGTCGAAGGGCGAAACGTAGTTTTAGGTTTTGTTATGTTGAAGTCTGCCAAGCAGATTTGGGATGTGCCATCCGGGCAACAATATCGAATGAGGAGATTGCACCGAGCGGGAATGCGTCCGGATCTTCCTGATCGATTACCACGAGGCGGTGGTGATGGTTCTGAATCATCTTATCCGCGGCCTCGCGCAGGCTGGCGTTGATGTCGATCGTCAATGCAGGGTGCATGACGTCGCGCACTACCAATTTTTCTTTCAAGCCATTCTTGACGAAAGGCAACAAATCCCAGCCGCTGACGACTCCCAGTATTTTCCCTTTGGCATCTACAACGAGCACAGACCGCCAGCCCGCCTCGGTCATCGCGCGGGCAGCAGAAAGGATCGGCGTTTTCCCACGGCAGACGAGAATTGCATCCGACATCACATCGCCCACAATCTCACGGTTTGGTTTTTCCTGCTGTGCAATGCTGGCGACGAAATCAGATAGGGAGATCACTCCCGCAGGCTTACCATTCTCGGTTACAAGTAACCTGCTGATTTCTTTCTCAATGAGTTGGTTGACCGCCTCAGAGAGAGGAACGTTTGATTCAACGGAATCAACCGGATGGGACATGAGATCCGAGGCGGTCAAACTGCGCATGGTCGCGAGGCTTTCGGAATCGGAGGAAAGCCATTCGCCTGCAAGCAGGTCAAAATCCGAAATGATCCCGAGCGCGCGCCCATCGCGGTCTGCAACAATCAAAGCATGGACGTGATGCTGGTTCAGCAGGACAGCTACCTGGCCCAGCGTCGCATCAGGTTTGCATGTAAGGATGCCAGGATGCATTAAGTCACGTACGAGTTTTGCCATAGGAGACTCCTCTCATTAAACTTCATCAACATCCTTGTACCACTTGACGCGGTCACCAACGCGGTCGCGCAAGCGCCAGGCAAAAGATTTCGGTTCCTGCTCCAGCCGCGCCAGGATTTCATTCACCTTAGCTTCCACTTTCGCTTTCAAATCGGCGGAGAGCTGTGGGTAGCCGTGTGCAAGCTGCTTTACCTTGTCGAGGTTCATGGTAGTGGTACGCCATAATCCCCAATCGTTGGCACAGAGAACGGCCGTACGTTTGATGTTGATCGTTTCCGTATCATTATCGCCAAGAGGATGTTCAAGCAGCAACATGATCGTGTCTATGACATCCTTTTCATTGATCTGTACGATCTGCATTTTTTCGAGGAGCAATTCCGTCAGGGGGATAGTTGGAGCATCGACTTCAAGCCGATCCTTCCAGTATATGGCATGGCAGAAATCCAATTTCTCGTAAAAGATGTCCACATGCAAGCCGCCATCGGCTTTATCATAAATGGCGCGTTCACCTTCTGAAGCAATAAAGACCTCGCGGTTTTCAATGTAACCAAGGGCCGTCATTAAACCTTGTATCTGCTTCGATTGTCTGCTATAAGCGGCAAAATCAATATCGGTGTATGCGCGTCCCAATGCTGCCTGGAGATAACCATATTGGGGACAGTGCATCTGAAAAGCCAGTGACCCGATCACTCTTAAAAGGATTCCGGAATCATCACTGGCTTTCATAATTCGCTTTAGTTCGTTCTCAAATCTATCACGTTCAGACCGATCTTGCTCACCCATCCCAATGGAACCGTTCGTCATATCCATCTCCTGTGATGAGAATCAGGCAATTGTGAGTCAAAAAAAAGTCATTGGAGGTTGCCGGTGCCTTGAAATGTAATGATATTATAATGAAAAAATCAAAAACTTGCAAATTTCTTCAGATTCTTATATAATGCATCATCAAAAGTGAGCATTTTCCTTCATTCTCGAATTGAGAGCAGTCAATGAGCAAACCTCTCATCCCAGCCCAGCGGCGAGAGCGAATTCAGGAATATCTGGCTGTCCACCAAATCGTCCGAACGGTCGATCTTTGTGAAGTGCTGGAAACCTCCGAGGCGACGGTCCGCCGTGACCTGGAGTGGCTGGAACAGAGGGGAATTTTGGAGCGCACACATGGGGGGGCTATCCAAAGCCAGCGCATGATCTTCGAACAGGAATACCAGCAAAGAGTGCAACATCACCCGGAAGAAAAACGACGTGTCGGAGAATTGGCCGCGTCGCTGATCGAAGAGGGTGATATTGTTTTTATCAACAGCGGCACGACTGTAACCCAAGTGCTGACCCAAATCCGCAAAGATGCACGCATATCTGTATTTACGAATAATATTAACGCCGCACTTGAATTAGGTGAACCCGGCTTTCTTTATTACCTGATCGGCGGTGAGTACCAGTCTCGATCCAACTCTGTTGCCGGCCGATATGCCATTGATAACCTCAAGCAGGTCTTTGCCAACAAAGCCATCATCGGTGTGGATGGGATCAGCCTGAAACACGGCTGTACAGTGCCGACCAATGCGGAGGCAGAGGTTGTCCGGCAAATGATCGAACGCACCAAAGGCCAGGTCATTATTGTTGCAGACCATAGCAAGTGGGGTGTCGTTTCGAATTTTCAGGTCGCCGTCATTGATGAGATCGATAAGCTTGTGACTGATGATAGACTTGACCCTTCTGCAGTGGAATCACTGGCGGCTCATAACGTCGAATGCTTGCTTGCCGCGACCCATCCTATACCTGCCTGACGTAGCTTTGCCTGAGATGTGGGGTTTTTCTTTGAGGAATACAGCGTTTTCTTCTACCATTGGAAGGAGGCTGCCTAGCGTCAAATAATGATTTGTCAGATAGCAAGCATGATTTTAGGAAGAAGAGAAATCAAAGTGATATCCACTGCCTAAGTCAATCAATCAACATTTGGATTTGTTCAAACCAAAGGAGAATTGCAATGGCTACAGCAACTGCAAGACCGGAAGTCTTTACCCGAAAGGCATCGGGCCTCGTCCGTGTGATGTCCCCGTTTTCAGCTTTCGTCTATAACATCCTGACGATGGGCCTGATCTTTCCCTGGACATATCTTTGGGCGCCGGGAGCACTGCCTGGAGGCAAATTGGTCTGGGGAATTCTTCTCGCAATGATCATCGAAATCCCAATTGCCTTCGTATATGTGTGGCTTTCCACAGCGCTGCCGCGCTCAGGTGGGGATTATGTGTTCCAAAGCCGGGTGTTTGGAGGTGGTGTTGCGTTTACCGTGGTAATGTCCGGATACGTGATCTGGATCCTTCAATGGGTTGCGCTCTCAGGATGGCTGCTTTCCTATCTTGGCTTCGCGCCACTATTCCTGGGCCTGGGGGCAACCATGGGAAATGCTGCCATGTCTAATATTGGCATTTGGTTCACAACCTCAACAGGTATCATCATCACCAGTATCCTGAATGCTCTTGTTTCCATGCTGATCCTGATCAGTGGCTTCAAGAACTACGTTCGCTTTCAGGCCGTGATGATCGTAGGTACATTGATTGCCTTCGTCACGATGTTAATCGTACTCTTCCTGGGTAACCCAGCCTCATCAATGGCCAGGATCGATTCGTTTGCCCTGGCTGTCGGTGGCACTCAGAATTTCGTTCAAACAGCCATCGACGCTTCCAAGGCGGCAGGGGTTGATCTAAATCCGCCGTTTAGTCTGTTGGCTACCCTGCTGGTTGCCCCCATTGCAT
>DASWKT010000268.1:0-3520 GCA_036396515.1 Anaerolineales bacterium
GATTTAAGAATACATGATGAACCTGTCCCTATGACTGGGGAAGGGGAAAGGCTCATTCGCGTACGATCTGTGGGAGTGTGCGGTTCGGATCTACATTGGTTCTCTGAAGGCGAGATTGGTGACGCAAAACTGGAACGCCCACTTGTACTGGGACATGAGTTCGCGGGAGAGACAGAAGACGGTCAGCGCGTGGCAATTGATCCTGCCATCCCCTGCGGACACTGTGAGTTTTGTGAACATGGGCATCCCAATTTATGTTCATCGCTGATCTTTGCAGGCCATGGCAAAGACGATGGTGCGTTGCGCGAATGGATGGCGTGGAATGAGAAAAGTCTCGTCCCGATTCCTGATTCACTTTCTTGTGCTGATGGAGCCATGTTGGAGCCGCTGGGAGTGGCTATTCATACGATCGATCTCGGAAATCTCAAAGCTGGCATGACCGTCGGTGTGTTCGGTTGCGGACCGATTGGCCTGCTGATCATTCAGATGGCGAAACTTTCGGGCGCGGCAAATATCATTGCGACAGATAAATTCGCTCATCGGGTGGAGGCGGCAAAAACATTTGGGGCAAACCATGCCTTTTTAGCGGAAGACGGTCGCGAGCTTGGAGAGATCGGTGCGGCGACCCAGGGGCGCGGAGTCGATGTGGCGTTCGAAGCGGCTGGGACACAGGATGCCGTCGATGCGTCGTTTGCCGCTGTCGTCCCCGGTGGAAAAGTTGTATTGGCAGGAATTCCAGGCGACGACAGAACTTCGTTCTCCGCATCCACTGCGCGCAGAAAAGGATTGACCATCAAGCTGGTGCGGCGCATGAAGCACACATACCCGCGCGCAATCGAGCTGGTGTCGAAAGGTCTGGTTGATGTTCGTTCGCTCGTGACACATCTTTTTCCGCTTGAACAAGCCAGAGAGGCTTTTCGTGTGGCAGAGCGGCGCGAAGGATTGAAAATCATCATCGAATTGTGAGGGCATATGTCGAAATATACAATTGGCGTTGATTTTGGTACGGAGTCAGGCCGTGCTGTCTTGGTGGATGTTACCAATGGCCGGGAAATCGCAACGGCTGTTTATCCCTACTCGCATGGCGTGATCGATGAAAAACTTCCGGATACGGAGATTCGTCTCGAACCCGATTGGGCGTTGCAGGACCCGCAGGATTATGTGCGCGTGTTCAAGAACACGATTCCCGCGGTGCTCAAAGCATCGGGCGTGGATCCCGCTGATGTGATCGGTGTTGGTATCGACTTCACGGCTTGCACGATGCTGCCCACCAAGGCAGATGGGACTCCGCTCTGCGACTTGCCAGAATTTCGCAACCATCCGCATGCTTGGGTGAAGTTGTGGAAGCATCATGCCGCGCAACCCGAGGCGGACAAAATAAACGAGACCGCGCGCGCAATGAACGAAGACTGGCTTGATCGCTATGGCGGGAAGATCTCTTCGGAATGGTTTTTCTCGAAGGCATTGCAAATCCTGAACGAAGCGCCTGAGATCTATAACGCGGCTGACCGTTTGATTGAAGCAGCGGATTGGGTCGTGTGGCAGCTCACGGGTACGGAGACACGCAACAGTTGCACGGCTGGCTATAAAGCGCTCTGGTCGAAAGAAAATGGCTTCCCTTCGACGGACTACTTCGCTTCCCTTCACCCAACGCTTGCCTCCGTTATCGAAGACAAACTCTCCAGTGACATCGCTCCGCTCGGGCAGAAAGCTGGCGGACTCAGCGAGCGGGCCGCACAATGGACAGGACTAAAACCTGGCACAGCCGTCGCGGTTGCCAACGTGGATGCACATGTGGCCGTCCCAGCGGCAACGGTCACAGAACCGGGGCGCATGGTCATGATCATGGGTACATCCATTTGTCACATGGTGCTCGGCGCGGAGGAACATATTGTGCCTGGTATGTGTGGATATGTGGAGGATGGTATCGTCCCTGGTTATTTTGGCTATGAGGCCGGACAGTCGTGTGTTGGTGACCACTTCGCCTGGTTTGTTGAGAACTGTGTACCAGCAGCATATGAAGAGGAGGCCAAAGAACGTGGCATTGATATTCATCAACTTCTCGAAGAGAAGGCTGCGCTGCTCAAACCGGGTGAAAGCGGATTACTCGCACTGGATTGGTGGAACGGCAACCGATCTGTACTGGTAGATGTAGACTTAACTGGCCTTTTGCTTGGTGCTACACTGGCGACGAAAGCCGAAGAAATCTATCGTGCATTGATTGAAGCCACTGCTTATGGAACACGTATCATTGTGGAAACCTTCCAGCAGAATGGTGTACCCATCCACGAATTGGTTGCTTGTGGTGGTTTACCCGAAAAGAACAAACTGCTCATGCAAATCTATGCTGATGTCACGGGGCGCCCATTTAGAATCAGCGCGTCCGAGCAGACCCCCGCGCTTGGTTCGGCGATGTTTGGATCTGTTGCTGCGGGCAAGTCGGCGGGTGGATATGATTCGATTTATGATGCTGCGAAGGTGATGGCGCATCTAAAGGATGAGATGTATATGCCAAATCCCGAAAATCAGGCAGTATATGAAAAGTTATACGCGGAGTATGTCATCCTGCATGATTATTTTGGGCGCGGCGCCAATGATGTGATGAAGCGCTTAAAGAATATGAAGGCAGAGGTAAGGAAATAAAGATGCTCGAAAAACTAAAAGAAGAATTGGTGCAATTGCATCTGGAATTGCCGAAGAATAATCTGGTGATGTGGACAGGTGGAAACGTCAGCGCGCGCGACGCGGAGACCGGCTTGATCGTGATCAAGCCCAGTGGAATCCGCTATGAAGAAATGCGTCCCGAACACATGGTGGTCGTGGATCTGGATGGGAAAACTGTCGAGGGCAATCTAAAACCCTCCTCTGATACGTACAGTCATTTGTATATTTACAAACATCGTCCCGATGTAGGCGGAGTCGTGCATACTCATTCGCGCTACGCGACCGCGTTTGCGGCGGTTGGGAAAGCCATTCCATGTGTGCTGACTGCCATTGCCGATGAATTTGGCGGACCGATTCCCTGCGGCGGATTTGCATTGATCGGTGATGAGGCGATTGGGAAAGTCGTTGTGGAAAGCATTGGCAACTCTCCTGCGCTGCTGCTTAAGAATCATGGCGTGTTTACTATCGGGAAAAATGCGGCCTCAGCCGTCAAAGCCGCGGTGATGACTGAGGATGTCGCTGCCACTGTTTGGATGGCGATGCAGATTGGTACGCCGGATGTGATCCCACACGAAGATGTGGAGAAATTGCATCATCGCTATACTAATGTATATGGGCAATAATTTCAAACGTCTGTCATTGCGATGGCGTTCTCCCCGGCACCGCACGTGTCGCTGGGAAGAGAAAGTGCCCTGCTCGCAATGACGCAGAAAATATCAGGAGATGAAATCATGTTGGACTTGAAGCAATACGAAGTCTGGTTTGTGACGGGGAGTCAACATTTGTATGGCCCCAAAACATTGGAAACAGTCGCTATACATTCAGGCGAAATCGCTGTGTTTTTAGGCGCATCTGA
>DASWKT010000269.1:0-3218 GCA_036396515.1 Anaerolineales bacterium
CCTACCACGCAGCAACATTTCTCGCGCGGCTTCAATTGCAACTTTTAGTGCGTTTGGCGTATGGGCAAAATCAACCATGGCTGTGAAGTTTTGTCCCATGTCAATCCGCTCCATACGACCAGGGATTCCCTCAAGCAAAGCAATTCCTTGCGCGGCGATCTCAGGTTTTATCCCCAAACCATAGACCGTTGCTGTCAATGCAGCCAGACAATTCGAGACGTTATAGGCTCCAACTAATTTGCTCGAAACCGGAATTTCAAAGTCCTTACTCCGCGCCGTAAAGTGAATGCCCGATGGGCTATAGCGAATATCCAGCGCGCGTACAGCCGCATCTTCACCCAATCCATAATTCAGCTTACGCACTCTGATAAAGTTATTTAGGAAATCAAACGATTTGAGGTCATCACGATTGATCACACCCAGACGTGGATTCCCGTGTGGTTTTTCAGAAGTCTTTTCAAGGCTTTCAAATAATCTTGCTTTCGCGGCGCGATAATTTTCATAGGAGCCATGCTCATCCATGTGCTCATGAGTGATATTTGTGACAACACCGATATCAAATTCGCAGGCGTCCACGCGGTATTGCGCCCAGCCATGGGATGTGGTTTCGAGGACAACATGAGTTAGGCCAGCGTCCGCCATTTTGGCAAGGTAACGCTGTACATCATGCGCGTCCGGTGTGGTGACATGGAAGCCCGTATCCAGCACTTCATCGCCAATCACCGCGTTTACCGTTGATATCATGCCGGCTCTGATCCCCGCGGCAAGCAAGACTTGATAGATCAGATTTGTTGTGGTGGTTTTGCCATCTGTGCCGGTCACGCCGATCACCCTCAGCCTGCGACCCGGCCAATCGTAAAACGCGGCAGCTATCCATGTCAGCGCACGCCGCGGATTGTCCAGCCGAATGTATGGAACAGAGAGTCCGCCTCCTTCCCTTTCCCCCACCACCGCGGCCGCACCGTTGTCAATCGCGTCTTGAATGTAATCATGTGCATCTGCGTTTCCGCCTTTCATCGCAACAAAGAGGTGACCGGGTTTGACCACACGGCTGTCAATAGAAATTCCTGTGATCGGCGTATTGGGAACATTCGCCATGCAAAAAGGAAGTGGTAGTTCTGCAAAGATGTATTGAAGTGATTTTTGATGGGACATGATTAAATAAAAAGAGGGTTTTGACGATTGTATCGCCAAAACCCTCGCGCATACAAAGGGATCTACCTAAGGTTCTGGCGGAGGCCTTCGAGCCTGCCTGCGACGGAACCATCCAGGACTTTGTCGCCAACTTTAATGACAAGGCCGCCCAGAATGGAGGGATCAACCCGGAACGTGACAGCCTGTGCGCCAACCTTGGCAAGCACATCCTGCTTCACTTTCTCTTCTTCATTCTTGCTGAGCGGGAGGGCGCTCGTAACCTCAGCAGCTTCACCTTTAAAGCCACCGTCTTCGAGAACGACAACCCTGCCGGATTTCACACCAGAGAAGAACTCATCGAGCAAAGCGCGCTGTTTCTTTTCATCCAGCGCTTCACCGACCAGTTTGTTTGCAGCGGCAATGGCGAGGGAGGCCACCTGACTGCGCAGGTCACCGAGAATACGGTTGCGCTCGAGCTCTGCCTCAGCCACAGCGGCCTCACGGGCTGCCGTTATTTCGGCTTCAACGGCAACCTTTACATCGTTCGCGGCGGCGGTGGCGCGTTCAGTCGACTCAGCTACAATTCTGCTGGCTTCCACCTGAGCCTCGGCGCGGATCTTATCCGCATCCTTTTGCGCATCCGCGCGCGCTTCAGCCGCGACACGGGCATCTTCCAAACCCTGTGCAATTTTCTGTTTGCGGGTCTCCATCATATTCAGCATGGGTTGATAGACCCAGGCGTTCAACGTGAGTAACACAATGATGAACGCGATGATCTGAACAATGAGCAGACCGAGATTAATACCAAGTTGTTCCATGCGTTGCTCCTATTCGATTACACAACTTTGAAGAGCATAAGGAACGCAATGACCAGACAGTAGATTGCGATCGCTTCAGAGAACGCGATACCAAGGATCATGTTGGTCAACAGGTTTCCGTAGGTATCCGGGTTACGAGCCATACCCGTGAGCGCACCCTGCACACTCAAACCAATTCCCACACCGGCCCCTGCAGCACCGATCATCGCCAAGCCAGCGCCCACGTAGCGCATCGCATCCAAAATATTTCCTTCCATGTTAAAGCCTCCTTAGGTTTATCCTAGTATTTTGTTAGTGAGCTTCTGCGTGCTCTTCTCCGTGGCCCTGCGTGGCTTGCGCCATAAAGACCATGGTTAACATACCAAACACAAACGCCTGGATCACACCCACGAATAATTCGAACATCATGACCATGGCGGGCAAGATCGAGATCCTGCCTAGCAAGCCTGCAACGATCGCGACCAGCACGATCCCTGCAAACATATTACCAAAAAGACGGAAGGCAAATGAGAGGATCTTTGAAAGTTCAGAGATCAACTCAAGCAAACCGACCAGAAAATCCATTGCGCCGAAGAATGGCACTCTGAACATACGCCGGGTGTTGAAGAACTTGCTAAAGTAGCTAAGTCCCTGTGCGCGCAGCCCAACGAATTGGATTGCAATTACCGCCACAATTGCCAGTGCAGCAGTAAAGTTCAAATCCACAGAGATCCCGCGGAAGAACGGGGCAAGAATACGATCTCCTTCTTCGTGTGCGAAAAGTGACCAATTACCAAATAAAGGTGTAACAGCGTGGCCTTCTCCATGCGCCTCGTGCAAAACACCAATTGATTCAAAGCCGGGGATTAGCTTGAGCAAATTCGCGAACAACACATAGATCATGATGGTTGCAAACCACGGGAAAATCAACCTTGCCCATTTCGCACCCGCCGAACCTTCGGTGAGATTATAGAGCACTTCCAGAATGGCTTCCATCACATTGCCGATGCCGCGCGGTACAAGATCAGTCTGTGCACTTTGTTTCAATGAACGATTGGTGAAGAACGCAATTACCCCCAGTAACAAAATAGTTACTATCAGTGTGGGAATCGTATTCACCAAGTAGAGAGGGCCAAGACCGAGGAAATTCTCGATAATTGGCTCTTCAATCAATTTCTCCGGGGCAACCGCGATCTCCGGCTGAACGGGTACAAAAATCCCACCCAGAACAAAACCCACGATCATCAGCACCAGCACGACCCAGCGGCGCCAGGGTCTACGTTTTTC
>DASWKT010000270.1:0-3213 GCA_036396515.1 Anaerolineales bacterium
CACGATATGTTTGGATCGGTGTGGACTTACCCTTTACTTCCACTTCACCTAAAGGTTCAAATTCAAAATAGGGTGCAGCCAGTTTGTAGGTCTCTTCAGAGACCTGGATCGTGCCTACCGCCGCGGTCTGTTCCATGCGCGCCGCCAGGTTGATGGCGTCGCCGATGGCGGTGTATTCCATCCGCAGGTCAGAACCGATCTCGCCGACAACGACCAGACCGGTATTAATTCCCACCCGCAGACCAAACTCAGTTCCATGCTTGAGGCGGATTTCTTCCGCGTATTCCTTTATCCCCTCCTGGATTTCCAATCCTGCGAGCACCGCGCGTTGCGGATCATCCTCGTGTGCGATCGGCGCGCCAAAAAAAGCCAGGATGGCATCTCCCATTAGGCGCGGGACAAGACCCTCATATTTATAAATTGGCTGGATCATATATTCAAAAACCCCGTTGATGATATCGGTCCAGACTTCCGGATCCAACTTTTCCGCGGCAGCTGTTGAGCCTTTAACATCACAGAACAACATGGTGATGACACGCCGCTCCCCCAGCATGGCATCGTGCGCACGAGCCGCTTCGATTTTCCTCATCAACTCTCGAGGGATAAATTTATCCAAAGTTTTAGTGTTCCCCCTGCCTTCCTGCATACCTGTTGCCTGGACACTAACCGCAAGAGATGTTCCGCAATTCATGCAAAACTTCGCTTCACTGGGATTAACTGTCTGGCAATTAGGACATTTCATTCGCTTTACAACTTAAAAGTAAACACGGAACATCACGATGTGCAAAAAATTGATAAGAGTGCTTTTATTCTAGCATAGTTCTCATTTGCTTTTTTTGAAGGCCCGCTTGCCAAATTAAGCAGCTTAAGTGAGCGATTGCTTATTTGAATGTCACAAGATTCATATCACAAACATCTCTTAGCGAAATCGTTTGAACGGCGGCAGTGCAACAAACAAATTGCCGTTTTCGATTTTTGTTGCAAACTCGTCCAGCGGACGCGGCGGCGGGCCGCTGATATTTTTTCCCATAATATCGAAGGGGCCGTCATGACATGGGCTAACATAGTGTTCGATGTCAGGATGCCATGAAACTCGGCAACCCAAATGCGTGCAAACATCTGAGAAGACTCGCACTTCCCTATCACTCTTTCTCACCGCATACAAACCATAATTGGTCGCAGTCCGTTCCCAAGCATTGACTTTGGTGCGCGTGAATTCGAATCGAGTTGGAATGCCAATAGGATAATTCTCAAGTGGACCGAGCGAAATGAGCGCATCATCCTCTGCTCGGGCTTGCAGGGCGGGCGAGAGCCGATAGGCCAATGATGGGATTCCGATCAACGCTCCGATCAAACCACCGATCCCTGCTATCGTAACTTTGATAAAGTCGCGGCGATTGAGTTCATCCCTGTTTGAAGCAGCCACATCAAACCTCCTTGCTTGATCTCAAATACCCATATAGAAAGATGCAATAATGGTTGAGCCAAGTAGGAAAGCTGTGAAAGCAATGAGATTTCGTTTCACCATAAATCTCCATGCCTATATTAGTCCTTGTTATTCCGCTCGTCTTGCGCCAGATGGCGGAGGAGGGCTGTAAGCGTTTTGGCTCATATGAAAAACCCACCACGATCGCGGCGGGAAAAGCTATGCTTAATTTTAGAACGGTTAATTTATGGTGATCGGGATATGCATTCCCGCCTCGAAATGACCAGGAGTCATGCAGACCAATTCAATCTTCCCGTCAGCTACCTCGGAAAAAGTGTAATCGGTCTTGACACTGGCACCCACAGGCAATGGTTCGATTGGAATCATCATTAATGCCATCTCGTCGTATTCCTCCATCGGCATGCTGGACATGCCCATATGCTCCGAGATTGGCAGGATCATGAACTCATGTGCGACCTGTCCCTCATTTGTAACAGTAAAGTGGTAAGACACACCCGGCTTGAATTGGGTTACGGATGATTCAATGCTGAAATCCTTCAGCCTAACATCCACATTGACGGAGCCATCTGGATTCACCTGTCCTCCTGTCTTTCGTGCTGCACAGGCAGTTAGCAGGAAGGCTCCAATCAAAGCCACAGCAGTAAATAGTCTTAGGCGCGACATACTTTCTCCTTTTGAGTTGTTCCCGGATTTTATGGATTTGGCCAGGCTATTTCACGCGCCAAGTTGCGGTACTTGAATAGGCAATTATGCCTATCCAGGCACGCGTCAGCTAGCGCTTCAAGCGGCCGGTGAATACTTCTAAAATCAGAGAGAATTGTCCCGTGGAGGTAAAGATGAATACCTTATCTTCTTTCCTATCCGTAAACCGTCCCTGTGATGATGCCCTACATTGGCTGAGTCAATCCTTGTCGCGTAAAGGCTTGCGAGTCTTGCGGACCTTTGACCTCCACGACGCGCGAGGAGGGCTTGATCATTGCCCATGCCCACATCATGGCACAAATCAGTGCGACTGCCAGATGGTCGTTTTATTGGTATATGGAAATGCAGAGGAGCCAGTCACCTTGATCCTACATGGTAATGATGGTCAGACCTGGCTTTCGATTGTGAACAATCCCCTCCAACATGCAGCTCCATCGATTCAGTCGTCAATCGAGCAGGCGCTACAACTTAATCCATCTGAATAGGACTCTGCGATGAATGCATCTGACATCCCGGTACCCTCGCGCCCGGCTGCCTCCAGTTCTCTCGGCGAATGGCTTTCCCGCCATTGGTTTGAACTTTTTCTCATCATTTACGGCTTGTGGGTCTGGACTCCCTTCCTCGCGCCCGTGTTCATGAACATCGGTTGGAGTGGGGCCGGAAAAGCGATATACTTTGTCTATTCGTTCTTCTGCCACCAACTGCCAGAGCGTTCATTCTTCCTGTTCGGTCAAAAAGCGATGTACTCCCTCAATGAAATTCAAGCTGCCTGGCAAGATACGATCAATCCACTCATTCTGCGTACTTTTATCGGCAATGAGGGGATGGGCTGGAAGATCGCCTGGTCTGACCGCATGATTTCGTTTTACACCAGCATTTGGCTGTTCGCGGTCTCGTGGTCGCCATTTCGCCAAAGGATCAAGCCACTGTCGTGGTGGGGATTCGGTCTCTTACTCCTCCCCATTATTCTTGATAGCAGCACACACATGATCAGCGACCTGGCTGGGATCGCACAGGGCTTCCGCGATACGAATCAATGGCTTGCCCTACTGACGAATAACTCG
>DASWKT010000271.1:0-4593 GCA_036396515.1 Anaerolineales bacterium
CAAGGAGCTATTGCGCAATACCATCCGCACACAGGAAGAGGAACGCGCCCGTATCGCCCGCGAACTGCACGACGAAATGGCGCAAACTCTGACTGCCTTTTCGCTTGACATTGGGACTCTGCAAAATGCCCTGCCAAACGATAATGGCACACATACCATTCTAGATCGTTTACAAAATCTGTCGCGTCAAATGTCTCAAAGCATGGTTCAAATGGTGTACATGCTTCGTCCGCCACATTTGGACGAATTGGGGCTTGTCACTGCCTTGAATTACATGCTCGAACAGGATTTTCAGCGCCGGGGCTTGAAGGCAAAAATGGAAATTGGCGGCAATCCCGCCCGAATAGATCCCCTGATAGAAACAGTACTCTTCCGAGTGGCGCAGGAAGCGCTCACAAATGTTTTGCGTCATGCTGAGACCAAAGAGGTGGATTTATGTCTGGAATATAAGCCTGAATCTGTTTTACTGAAAATTTCTGATAATGGAAGCGGCTTTGACCCGGATCAAATATTCGTTGCGCCGCGCGGCTGGGGATTAGCGGGAATGAAAGAACGCGCAGAATCAGTTGGCGGGAAAATGCAGATAAAGTCAAGTCCAAGCCAGGGCACAACGGTTGAAGTTGAAATTCCTATTTCGTCAAAACAGGGAGTTTGATATGTCTCCAATTCGCATTATGCTCGCAGATGACCATCAAGTGATACGAACTGGCTTGAAATCATTTCTGGAATCCCAGCCCGATTTCAAAGTGGTCGCCGAAGCCAGCAACGGCCGCGAAGCGGTAGAACGCGCCCTGGAGACTCGGCCAGATATCATACTCATGGACATCACCATGCCCGAGATGGATGGTTTGGAGGCAACGCGTCAATTGAAAAAGCTCTGGCCAGAATGTGTGATACTTTCTCTGACTGTACATGAAGATAAATTCTATTTTATGGAAATGCTAGCAGCAGGAGCATCTGGTTACCTGACCAAACAAGTGGCATCTGACGAACTGGTTTCCGCAATTCACGCCGTCACACAGGGACACGTGTATCTGCAACCAGCGCTGGCACGCTGGCTACTGGAAGATTATCAACAACTTGCGAGCAAGCAGGAATCCACTGGCAATGGATCTGAAGCTGCGGTGAAGCTAGAAGTATTGAGCGAACGAGAACGCGGGGTACTCGAGATGGTAGCACAAGGACTGACGAACCAGCAGATCGCCGAAAAACTGGAACTGAGCCCGAAGACAATCGCCCGACATCGTGAACGAATTATGGGCAAACTTAATCTGCACAACCGTGTTGATTTGGTGAAATTTGCAATAAGTTCAGGACTAGTGAAACTGAAATAACAATTCATTGTATTCATGCCCAGTACTTACTTCATCCTCTTCGAACTTGTCATCTACATCCAGGTTGCGCTTTGCCTTCATCACGCGTGGAAACATGATACTG
The DNA here is from genome assembly GCA_036396515.1 of Anaerolineales bacterium. Taxonomy (GTDB): domain Bacteria; phylum Chloroflexota; class Anaerolineae; order Anaerolineales; family Villigracilaceae; genus Defluviilinea. The sequence goes on from DASWKT010000271.1 coordinate 1,438, forward strand.
CAGATCTGCTCAGGCTTTTCGCGGGCATCATCTTCGGCGTAGCGCTTGCCACCATCCGTCAATTGCACGCCTATAAGTATGGGCAGTTCCTCATCATGATCCTGGATGTGCCATTGTGCATTGGCACCGGGTGGGGTTGCATCCTTTACAACGCGATGGAATTTTCCGATGGGAGCAGTCTGCCTTATTGGACACGACCTGTGCTCGATGGTCTGTTCGCCCTGAATGTTGATCTCGCTCTCGATGCGGTTGCCATCCGTCTCGGCTTCTGGGATTGGGGCCAGGGAGCTGAGATCACTCAGTAATCCCCGCCGCCCCCATCGGGGATGCTCCGCCGAGGACGGCTGCGAGAACAGTAAACTAATGTTGACAAGAGAGGGAAAACAATTATAATAAGATGTAACCGCTGTTACATTTATTATGACCGACTGGCTTCTCTTACACTACAAGTTACCCAGCAAACCCTCCGCCCTGCGCGTGTATATCTGGCGGAAATTAAAACGCCTGGGCGCTATTCTGCTTCACGAAGCGGTCTGGGTCCTGCCTGATAACCCGCGCACTGCAGAACAGATTCAATGGCTGGCTGCGGAGATCCAGGAAAGGGGAGGAAATGCCTACTACTGGAGAGCAAACACGATTTTGGGCGAGCACGAAGAATCCATCCGTCAACAGTTCAACGAACAGGTTGACGCGGTCTATTCAGATCTATTGAAAAGATTGGAGAAACCGAGAGCGGATCTACAGGAAATCGCGAAACAATACCAGCGAGCCGCTTCGCAGGATTTCTTCCATTCAAAACTCGGATTACGGGTACGCAAAAAATTAACCTCAGAACGCGGAGAAAAACCATGAAATGGGTTACCTGGGAAAATATCGGTGTCGATCGGATGGCGTGCGCATGGCTGATCCTGCGCTGGATCGACCCGGAGGCTGAATTCAGCTTTATCCACATGGGAGAGAAATCATTACCGAAAGATGGTGAACCGTTTGATATTCCGGGCGCTCGTTACTCACATCATGCGGGACATTGCACGTTTTATATATTCCTAAAAGAGCACAACTTGGATGATCCTGTCCTGGCGCGTATTGCACAAATCGTCGACGAAGCCGACGAGATTCAGGAAGTCACGGTCGAACCCGCCGCGCTGGGACTGGATCTTATTTGCCGTGGCGTGAGGCGAATCAGCAAAGATGACTTCGAAGCGCTGGAACACGGCCGCCTGATCTACGAGGCCCTTTACGCAGAACTTTCCAGGGATGAAATTTGATTTTCCTTCAAAGGAAACATGAACCAGAATTCGATCATTGTCTTTGTGTGTGAACACGGTGCGGCGAAAAGCGTCATTGCCGCCACCTACTTTAATAAATTAGCTGGCGAGAAGGGTTTGAACCTTCAAGCCGTCGCTCGAGGCACGAATCCCGATCAAGCCTTATCTCCACAAGCTGTCACAGGCTTGCATAGAGATGGGCTGACGCCGACCGAATCTATCCCACAAAAATTATCAGTTGCCGATGTGCAAGCCGCTCAGCGAATTATCGCCTTTTGTCAGTTGCAAGTAGAATACCAGGAGAAAGCTCCCATCGAACTCTGGGATGACGTGCCACCTGTAAGTGAGAACTACGAGAAGGCACGCAACGCAATCATTGTGCGAATTGGTCAGTTGCTAAACAAATAAGGTCCCATTGAACATAAACTTGAAGACCGACGTCAATATTTCACACCGATCCTACACCAGCATCTTTCTGCGCTTTCTGAGATTTGGCTTCCTGGCCTGGGGCGGACCCTTCGCACAGATTGCCATGATCCGGCAGGAACTGGTGGACGAGGAAAAATGGATCAGCCCCGAGAAATTCAATCGCGTCCTCTCGGTCTATCAGGCCCTGCCCGGCCCGGAAGCGCACGAGTTATGTGTTTATTTCGGTATGATTGCGGGCGGCCGCGTCGGAGCATTCCTGGCAGGTCTCGGCTTCATGCTCCCGGGCTTCCTGTTGATGCTCCTGCTATCATGGTTCTACATCACGTACGGAATCAACTCGCCGCTCTTTCAATCTATCTTTACGGGAATGCAGCCTGCCGTCGCGGCGCTCATCGTCCGTGCGGTTCACCGTATTGGCAGTCATGCGTTGCATGAAAATACATGGCTTTGGGGAATTGCATTCATAGCAGGTTTGTCACAACTGCTCAAGGTCAATTTTCTGATCACTCTTCTTATAGCTGGATTGATCTATGGTCTCGTGCAGCGGAAACAAAAGGGACTGGCATTGATCCTCACAGCCGGATTTTTGGGATACCTTGCATATTTTGGCTTGACAGGAATGGGTACGATTTCAAACTCGCCGGAAATAACCACAGCTTCGACAAAAACCGCTTCGCTCCTGACCTTATTCTGGTCCGGTTTAAAAAGTGGACTCCTCACTTTTGGAGGCGCGTACACGGTCATCCCGTTCCTCCAGCATGATGCGGTTGAGATTGGCAAATGGATGACCAACGCCCAATTCCTGAATGGGCTCGCCCTCTCCGGCCTGCTGCCCGCGCCGTTGATCATCTTTTCCACCTTTGTTGGTTACATCGGCGGCGGTCTACCAGGAGCGATCATTATCACCGTTGCCATCTTCGCCCCCGCCTTTGCCTTCACCATGATCGGGCATGGTTATCTGGAGCGATTGGTGAATAATCAATCGGCGCATGCATTTCTCGATGGCGTAACTGCAGGCGTCGTGGGATTGATCAGTGCCACCGCGCTCAGCATCTTGAGTGACACAGTGATTGGCCTGCATGCATGGATCATTTTCAGCATCGCCGTGATCGCCCTCTTCCAATCAAAATCAAAGTGGACGGTCGCGGCGGTTGTCCTGGCCGCGGGCGTGTATGGAATGATATTTTTATGACACCCGTAGGGATTGCCAGCTGGTAATCCCTACGGGTGTTTCACAATCAGAAAAGGAGTTCCCATGAAATGGATCACCCGCTCTCACGTCCACGTGGACCGCGTCGCGTGCCCGTGGCTCATTACGCGCTTCATTGACAGCGAAGCAGAATTTTTATTTGTGCCCAGGAATCAGGTTGATGAGGTCGCGAAAGAAACCGGCGCGATCCCCTTTGATGCGCCAGGCGTGGAGCTCGGTCATCATGAGGGTCGCTGTTCCTTTGAGTCA
>DASWKT010000272.1:0-2990 GCA_036396515.1 Anaerolineales bacterium
ACCCGGCATTAACATCCATTTCATCGCGCAGCAGTTCATATCTTGCGCTAGTTGTGACGATTTTAATTGTCGGCACAAAGGGGAAATTCGTGATCGAGCCGTTGCCAGTCACAAAGAATATCACATTGCATCCCGCCGCAACTTGTCCGGCGATGCTTTCAAGATCATTGCCAGGGCTGTCCATGAAATAGAAGCCAGATTCCTGCATACGCTCGCCATATTCAATCACGGCATCCAGGCGCACATCAGGATTGCGCTTCATGGCCGCTCCCAGGGACTTCAGATAGATATTATATAATCCACGATAGACATTGCCGCCGGAAGGATTTCCACGCACTGAATGACCAAATCTGGCAACCTGCTTGATAAATCCATCACGCAGCGCCAGGAATTGTTTCGTGGTTGCCACATCTTTCACTTTGTCGAGCGTATATGACTCGGCCCCGACCAATTCATCCGTTTCAGCCAGATTGGCACTGCCGCCCCCTCGGATGATTTCGCGTGCAACCCATGCGGCAAGGGGATTCCCGCTAATACCCGAAAATGCATCCGAGCCGCCACATTGAAGCGCAATCTTCAGTTGGCTTATTGGTACAGATTCTCGTGAAATCGTATTCACAGCACTCAGCCAACTGCGCACCTGGTTCTCAGCATATTCGAGATTTGCCTGAAACGAATGGTTCATCGACATGAAGGCGTGCAGCACGTCATCTAATGGATAACTGTCAGATGCAAAAAGGTTTGTAACAAGAAAACTGCTAAAGGCTTTGCACATGTTTTAAGGTAACGAGGTGCAAAGACCTTTGCCCATATTTTACGCTGAAGCCACGAAAGGTGGAGGCGTAAAATATGAGTCGAGAAATTGAATTGAGAGTTGAGGCGATGCGACGCTTGTTGAAAGGTGAAACGAAAAGCAGTATCAGCCGCGCATTGGGCAAATCGCGCAAGTGGGTCAGCTATTGGTCGGCGCGTTATGATCCGAGCAATCCCATCAGGAGTTTGCAAAATCGTTCGAGTGCGCCGCAAAATCCACAGCAAGCGTGGCCTGATGCCATCAAGCAAATGGTTCTCAATTCGCGCCATCTGCGGATGGCAGCCCAAGCGCCTACCTATGAATATGCGCTGATTGGTGCGGAGGCGATCCACTTTGAATTGAAGGCGCTGGGTCTGTCGCGTGTGCCACCTGTTCGGACAATCCACTATTGGATTGAACAAGCTGGTTTGGTAAGTGCGCCGCAAACTCGTGAAATAAAAGAGAAGACGAATACAGCCTATCCTGCTCCAGTTTGTGAGGCGATCAATGCTGTCCATCAGCTTGATCTCAAAGGCCCGCTGTATCTGAAGGACAATGCCAACAAGTATTATTTGCTGGCTTTGCGTGATTATCATAGTAAAGCGGTGGCTCTGGATGCATCCGAGAACCGCCAAGCGCAAACCATCGCTGATTTTCTGGTCGCTGCTTGGCAACGTTTGGGACTGCCCAGCACTTTGCAGATGGACAATGGTTTGGAGTTTCGCGGCAGTAACCGTTATCCACGCTCTTTTGGCAAGGTTGTGCGCTTGTGCTTGGATGTCGGTGTTGAACCACTCTTTATTCCACCACGCGAGCCATGGCGAAACGGATTGATCGAAAACTTGAATGGACAAGCTCAGCGTCTCCTGCTTAATCATGACCATTTCACCGATTATGCTCAGTTGCAACTCGGTGTGCGAAAATTAGAAACTGCGATTAATACATCGCATCGTTTGGCAGCTCTAGATGGGCAAACCCCACAGGAATTCCGGGCCGAGCAACTGATCCAGATGCTGCCACACACCTATAACAAGCATCAGCAAGACCTCACACTCGATAAAGGCTCTATCGCCTTTATTCGCTTAGTCCGCAAAAGTGGACGGATTACCCTTCATGCTGGTGATAAGTTTGACATTGATCCTGATCTGGCCTGGCAATATGTCTTGGCTCGTGTCAATGTCGCGGATAAAAAGTTGCGTGTTTATCACAATGAGCAACTGATTAAATCGTTTGATTATTGATCGAAAGTGGGCAAAGGTCTTTGCAGTTTTCCACCTTAACATTGACTGGGCAAAGGTCTTTGCAGTCCACACCTTGCCCTTAACAGTAATGCTGGTGCGTGATCTCCTGCCACGCGGTTTGCAAATCGGCCTGACCCATCAATTGGCGTTATATGACTCGGTATATATCGCCCTGGCGGAAAAGCTGAACTATCCTCTTATCACCGCTGATGAACGCCAAGAACGGGCGGCCAGTGCCGAAGGAATCACGATCAAAGCACTGACGGATTTCAGTCCAATGGCGTGATCAGGAGTTCGGTGACAGCAGCAAATAGCTAGAACAGACTCGGCTGCGAAGGATCGTCCGCAGGCGGTTTGCCCAGGGGTCGCGGCGGGAACAACTCGTGCGCCCGCAACCAGTCATCCGCCGGGCCGTCCCAGCCGACCACCTCGAAATCGACTCGACCGCTGGCATCGAAGACCACCCCCTCGCTTTCCAGCAGGGCGCGCTGCTTTTCTGCGCCGGAACTGCCTTTCGGCAGACTGATCGCCCCCTGGCTGTTGATGACCCGCTGCCAGGGCACCGGCGAATCCGGTTTGGCGCGCATGGCCGTGCCGACCCAGCGCGGACTCAAGCGTCGGTACTGCTCCGGGTCAACCCCGTCCGGCGGCGGGATCATCGACGCGATTTGGCCGTAGGTGCTGACCCGGCCTTCGGGAATCTGGCGGACGATCTCCCAGACGGTGAAAAAATAAGGGCGTGGGTTGGGTGGATTGAACATAGGCTCTATACACGGTGTCGGTTTCGGGCTATTGTAACGCATAGAACTCAGTTCTACCTTCACCGCCCGTGATAGAGCGGCTATCATGGGTTTCTTATTTGCAGGCGCGAAAGCTGACCGGATGCTTCGTTCTCACACACTCCAGACCATTCGCCATAACCCGCTCATCCTGCCGCTATTCCTTCCGTCATTATT
>DASWKT010000273.1:0-12154 GCA_036396515.1 Anaerolineales bacterium
CGGCCAGGATGGAAATATGCTCTGTAAAGAGTTTTCTATTTCACTGGCTGATTTACTTGACCTCATAATATCATACGCTGTGGAAAACCAATGGTAGGCCTCTCGATCAATCGCCCAAGGAGAATTCTTAAGTGCCATATTCCGATAAATGAGAGGCGGGTCAAGTAGGATAATCCCCCGGATATATTGCGGTAATTTCGCGGCTACATGGATAGCAATCAAAGCCCCAAATGAATGGCCCAAAATGACGGTCGATCTTTTAAGTTTAGTTTGGACAAAATGCAAGACATCCGCTGAATAGTTAACCAGGGCATAACCTCGCTTTATCTTTCCGGACAGCCCATGGCCCCGTAAATCCATTGCGGAAATCTGATAGTTTTGACAGAGATCTGGGATAAGGGGCAGGAAAGATTGCCAGTTTGATGTTACCCCGTGAAGTAGAAGTAGTGGCGGGCCATTTGCTGGGCCAGTGGCATAGTTAATTTGTATTTGGCCTGCGTTATAAAACTGTTCCTTGAGCATAATTTCTCGTAGCTCTTTCTATCAGCGGCCTATCCGGGGATTATGCGGCGACCCACGCAGTGTCACTGCTTATGGGCGGTTTAGCTCGTCGGATAACATCCGAATTGAGTTAGGATGTTATCCATCTATAGTTTAATAATAGGATGGCATGGGTGTCAAATATTTTACCTATGTTCGTCCTTCAATGTGTGGTTAAATTATCTCATTGATCACTGATCACCGAAAACTGGAAACTGAATCATGCTCATCCACTCCTCCTCTCAACTCCTCACCCTGCAAGGCGGCCCACAAAGGGGCAAATCCCTCGGCACGCTTGGGATTATTCAAAATGGCGCGGTCGTGGTGCGCGATGAAAAGATCGTCGCGGTGGGCACAACGGCCGAGCTCAAAGCCTCCTATCCCAACGAACCGACTCTCGACGCGGGCAATTGCGTCCTTATGCCAGGCTTCGTCGACCCGCATACGCATGTGATTTGGGGAGGTGACCGCGCGGACGAATTCGAGATGAAGATGGCGGGCAAACCGTATCTCGAGATTCTTGCTGAAGGGGGTGGGATCATTTCAACCGTCAAACAAACGCGCACATCCTCGATTGAAACGCTCATCGCACAGACGCGCCCGCGTCTGCTGCGCATGTTTGCACATGGCTCGACGACCGTCGAAGCCAAAACGGGCTACGGTCTGCAAACTGCCACCGAACTGCGCCTGCTCAAAGCTCTGCTTGCCCTCGACGATGAAACTCCGCTCGACCTCGCCATCACCTTCCTCGGTGCGCATGCTGTTGCGCCCGAATACAAAGACAATCCACAGGGCTACACCGATCTAGTTTGTGGGACGATGCTGCCAATGCTCAAAGAGTGGTGGGAAACTCATGCGCCGCGCCTCTCCCTGCCATTTGTGGATGTCTTCTGCGAGGACAAAGCCTTTGACCTTGAGCAATCGCGCCAGATCCTGACCAACGCCCGGTCGCTAGGATTCCCGCTCAAGATCCACGCCGATGAATTCGGCAATATCGGCGGCACGTCTCTTGCAGTGGAGTTGGGCGCGGCCTCCGCAGATCACCTTGTGAAAACCTCTGATGCAGACATCGCCGCGCTGGGAAAATCGGATACTGTTGCTGTGGCATTACCCTGCACTCCCTTTGGGCTCGCCGAAAAAGAATACACACCCGCGCATAAATTAATCGCAGCCGACGCCATCCTTGCCCTCGCTACAGACTGCAACCCCGGCACCTCATGGAATGAGTCCATGCAGATGGCGATTGCACTTTCCTGCCGCTATATGGGTCTGACTCCCGCGCAAGCCCTTGCTGCGTCAACGATCAACTCCGCGCACGCAATCCGACGCTCCGATACGATAGGCTCCATCGAAGTAGGCAAACAAGCGGATATGCTCATCTTATCTGTGCCGGATTATCGTCATCTCGGTTATCGCTACGGGACGAATCTTGTAAAGCAAGTCATCAAGCGGGGACAGGTCTATTCGGTGGATGTGGGTTATTATAGAACCGCATAGTAAGGGCGGACGGCTGTCCGCCCCTTTACATTAGAGGAGCAATAAATGCAAATTGACATTATCGGTGTGCCGATTGATCTCGGCGCAGATCGCCGCGGCGTGGATATGGGCCCCAGCGCGATCCGTTATGCACATCTTCACCAAAAGCTTGAAGAGTTGGAATGCACCCTTGAAGACAAGGGTAATATCGAAGTACCCATTCAGGAGACGTGCAGTATTACTGACGCCAGCCTCAAATATATTGACTGTATCGTTCCCATGAGCCGGCGTGTGGCGGGCGCGGTGGCAATTTCTATTCAAAGCAATCGTTTTCCGCTTGTACTTGGCGGTGATCACAGCCTGTCTATTGGTTCCATTCGGGGTGCGGCGAGACACCGCAGGCTCGGCGTGATCTGGGTGGATGCGCATGCGGACTTCAATACCCCTGAAACAACCCCGTCTGGAAACATTCACGGGATGCCTCTCGCGGCATTATGCGGACTCGGTGACCAGCGCCTGGTCTGTCTATGGGATGAAACGCCTCCGGTTCTGGACCCGAAGCGGGTGGCCGTTATCGGCGCGCGTGACCTCGACCCGGGCGAAAAACGCAACCTGGGCGAAGCCGATGTGATGGTTCAAAGCATGGAACAGATCGACCGCCTTGGCATGGTCGCCGCACTCGAGAAAGCCATCGATCGCGTCAGCCGCGACGTGGATGGCATTTATTTATCCTTCGATATGGATGCACTGGACCCTCGTCATGCGCCGGGTGTGGGCACACCTGTCGCTGGCGGCCTCACATTCCGTGAGGCGCATCTTGCCTGTGAGGTTGTCGCTGAAACTGGCAAACTTATCGGCATGGAGCTTGTCGAGGTAAATCCCATTCTGGATGTGCAAAATCAAACTGCAATACTGGCAGTGGAATTCATTCGTTCCGCGTTGGGATCACGCGTTTGGAGCGGGTAATAAAAATCTTCCACAGGTTACGTTAAATCGTTACTCACCGTCGTCAAAACCTGTGGGACGTTCTCCGATTCGCTCATGACAATTAAACGGTAGCAGTTTCATGTCAAAGAAAGAGGCGGGCTTGTCCATCCTTATGAACGCGGCTACAATGTCAACATGAATAGTTCAAATGGACCCATCCTGATCGTTGAAGATGTTCCGAATGTCCTTGAATTGCTTGAAGTCACACTGCGTTTCAAGGGCTACGCGGTAGTCACCGCCCGCAACGGAGAAGAAGCCCTTGAGGTGATCGCGCGTCAGAGGCCGGTCTTGATCGTCACCGACATTCTGATGCCCAAGATGGATGGATATGCCTTTGTACAGAAATTGCGCCTCAACGCTGAAACGCGTGCCATCCCTGTGGTTTTTCTGTCTGCTACCTACGTCACATCGGAAGATAAGGATTTTGCATTGAGTCTCGGCGCGGCGCGCTTTATGGAAAAGCCGATCGATACGGAAGATTTCCTGCTTACGGTTGCAGAGTTGGTTACCCAGCAGCCGTTTACGCAGCCGTACCCGCTAGATATGGAAAGATTTTATGCCGGGTATCGCACACGTCTGGAAAACAAACTGCGGCACAAGAACACACAGATCGCGCGTGCTGAACGACTGCTCTCCACACTCCCTTTAGACCAGAAACCTGCCTTTGAAGCTTTGCTTCAGCAGTCTATGCGTGACCGTGATGCGATCCAGACCGAACTCCATGACCTTCATAAAACCATCGACGAACTGAATAAATAATTTGCTTCTATTGTTCAGCGGTGGGTCATGCCCAGCGCTGAGTATTTCAGGGAGTTTTTCATGCAACCTGCATTGTCATATCTTGAGAACCTTGCGCGCCAGGCAGGCGAGATCCTGCGTGCCGGCTATAATAAAGAACATCAGGTGGGTTATAAGGGTGTGATAGACCTTGTCACCGAAGTGGATCACCAGTCTGAAGCGTTTCTGCTCGGCCAGGTGCAAGAGAATTTTCCTGATCATCATATCTTCTCCGAAGAGACCGGTGTCATTCAGGGAAACGACGAACACATCTGGTACATTGATCCATTGGATGGGACGGTGAATTATGCGCATCATGTCCCGATCTTCTGCGTGTCAATTGCCTACGCCTCCGGCGGGGCCCTTGTCTTGGGTGCCGTTTATGACCCGCTGCGCGATGAAATGTTCACTGCCGAACGGGGCCAGGGTGCGTATCTCAATGGACAACCGATCCGTGTTTCCCTGACTACCAACCTCCAGAAGAGCCTGCTTGTGACCGGTTTCCCATACAATGCCTGGAATACCCCACAGGATAATTTTGCCAACTTTGTGAAATTCGGGAAGCTTTCGCAAGGGGTGCGCAGGCTGGGCTCTGCAGCGCTCGACCTGTGCTACGTGGCTTCAGGTCGTTTTGATGGCTTTTGGGAACTGGCTCTCAACCCCTGGGATGTTGCTGCTGGCGGCTTGATCTGTGAAGAGGCGGGCGCGCGTGTCACCAATGTGGACGGGGGAGCTGATTATCTTTCTGTCCCTCAATCCGTGATTGCCTGCACGCCTGGTATCCATTCCCGTATGCTGGATGAATTACACATTAAATAAGTGGGTCAGAAAACAAATTATCTATACATTCGTTCGAAAACTGTCATGAAATTCAGATGAAATATTCCTGTAAATAGGTACAATAAGGGTATCCTCATTTGAAACAATGCCAATCAAGCCCATTCCTATTAGTAAGACCAAGATAATTGTCCCACATCGCCGTCGGGAACTGCTTTCCCGTCCTCGTTTGCTGGATAGTCTCAAGGGTTTGCTTGTTAACAAACTCCTGCTGCTCTCTGCTCCGGCGGGTTACGGCAAGACTTCTCTTCTGATCGATCTGGCACATAACGTTGAGATGCCTGTCTGCTGGCTCTCCCTTGACCTGCTTGATCGTGATCCGCAGAGATTCATGGCATATTTGATCGCGTCTCTGGCGGAACGTTTTCCTGGCGTCGGCGAGACTTCGCGGCTTCAATTGAATCGCCTGAAATCAATCGAACAGGACGCGGAATCGGTTCTCGTAACGCTTACAAATGAAATTTACGATCAGGTTGAAGATGATTTTCTTTTGATCCTGGACGATTATCATCTTCTGGATGATGTTCCCGTCATCTCCGCTTTGGTCAATCGTTTCCTTGAATTGGTGGTTGAGAACTGTCATATTGTCCTCTCGTCACGTACATTACCATCTTTGGATGATGTGACCCTCATGGTTGCACGCGAGCAGGTAGCGGGGCTCAATCATGTCGAATTGGCGTTTGTGCCGCGTGAGGTTCAGGCGCTATATGCACAGAACTATCATCAGCACCTTTCGGATGAAGCCGCTCATGAATTTGTTGAAGAGACTGGTGGCTGGATCACGGGCATGGTGCTTTCCAACCTGCCGGGGATGGCGCGTGTCTCAGGGGTGGATACCTTTGCTTATCTCGGCCGTCAAGTGCTTGATCAACAGCCCGAGCATGTGCGTGAGTTCCTCATTCGGACTTCACTCCCTGAAGAGTTCAATGCAGAGTTCTGCGAGATCGTTCTGGGTCCGCTTTATACAAAGCCGCAGAACTGGTATGCTCTTATGGGGCTGATCCTTGAGAAGAACTTGTTCATTTTACCCTTAGGTGAGGATGGCCGCTGGCTTCGTTACCATCCCCTCTTTCGAGAATTTCTGCAGGCGCGTCTGAAAGAAGAGTGTCCACATGAAGTGAGACCTATGCTCGAGCGTATGGTCACAGCCTATGAAAAGGCCGGCGAGTGGGAAAAAGCCTACTTCACCTGCAAACAGTTGAACGATCCCGAACTCCTGGCAGGTGTGATTGAGCGGGCCGGTACCTATATGTTACAAACCGCCCTGGTTACATTGGAGGGCTGGATTAATAGTCTGCCTCCAGGCATTGTTCGGACGCGCCCCGGGTTGATCTCATTGCGCGGCATGCTGGCTGCAATGAAAGGGAACCTGCAGGATGCCAGCCGCTTGCTGCATATGGTCGTGCCGATTTATCGAAAAGCTCATGATGTCGCCGGTCTTACCCTTGCTCTGACCAGGCGGGCGAATACCCTGCGGTTTTTAGGAAAATATTCTGCTTCTCTAAAAGATATTGAAGAAGCCTTGCAATTGGCGGAGACTGACCCTGCTCTTGAGCCTCTTTATGCCGAGGCCCTGCGGCTTAAGGGTTTGAACCTATTCCGTCTGGGAGAGGCCCGAAATGCCATTGAGCAGCTTGAACATTCTCTGTCACTATATACTGAGCTAAAAGAGACAGGCAGTATTCCAATGCTGCTGGTAGAGACAGCCATGGTTCATGCGACGGTTGGGAATGTCGAATCCGCCAAAGCTTCATATCAGGAGGCATTAAAGATATGGAGAGCAGAGAAGAATCTGTATTTACAGGCGGATACATTGAACAATCTTGCGGTTCTTTATCACCAGCTCGGCGAGTACGAGCTTGCCTCTGAAACATATGAAGAGGGTCTTGCGTGTGCCCGTACCAGTCATAATCAGCGTGCTGAATCACTCATCCTTACTGGGCTTGGAGATCTTTATTCCGAGATAGAGGAATTCGAAGCCGCCAAACAGGCTTATCAGCAGGCAGAAATAATTGCCAGCGGACTTGCAGGTTTTTTTATCTCCAATTATCTGGAGCTTGCACGGACAAACCTGGCACTGATGCAAGCTGATCTCGAAACCGCCTCTCAAATCTTGAAGTTGTTCAGAAAAAAGCTAAAGACGAATCCATCTGTCTATGAGCGCGGGTTATGGGCATTGCTTGAAGGCCGTAGCCATCTTTTAAATGATAATCCAAAGAAAGCCATCTCTCTTTTACAGGAGTGCAAGTCCTTATTCACTCAGGATGGACGGGATTTTGAGATACAGCTGAGTACAATTTGGTTGAGTGCCGCTTATGATGAGGCGGGCTTAAGAGAAGATGCCCGTGCTGAGATCAAAGAACTACTGACTACAAGGGCGAAGCCTCATCATGCTGTTTTGGTCACTCTTCGACAGGTGGATGCATGGTTAAGTGACCTGCAGAACGATCCTGAAATTGGCCGCCAGTTGCGCGGCTTGCTCGAGAGATCCCGCCGATTGACCATGAAGATGCCTTCGACCCGCAGAGCATTACGCCGGCATGCGCAATCCATTCAAATGCCGGTAGCCAGTCTCACGATCCGGGCATTTGGACATCCTGAGATAAGTGTCAATGGACAGAGCATTGCCATGTCCGATTGGAAGACTCAATCGGTTAGAGACCTATTCTTTTATTTCCTCTATACGCAGGAAGCAGTCACAAAAGAGCAGCTGGGCGAAGCGCTCTGGCCGGAGATCGAAGATCCTCAGGCATTGAAGGCGCGTTTCAAGAATGAGATTTACCGTTTACGCCGTGCGGCAGGACGAAATGTGATCGTGTTCAATGATGAATATTATCTCTTCAACCGCGCCTTGGATTATGAATATGACGTGGAAGCATTCGATTCCCATCTCAATCGCGCTCGAAAAGTACGAGATATAAAGGAGCGTATCCAGCATTTTCAGAAGGCAGTCGACCTGGTTCATGGCCCATATCTTGCTGATGTCGATGCCAACTGGGCCGCCCCGGAGCGGGAAAGATTGGCTCTGGCCTATGTTTCGGCGCTGGAGGAACTCGCACAGCTATATCTAGATACCAATCAAATCCACAAGTGTCTTTCAATTTGCCAGCTTGCTCTTGATCAAAATCGCTTTCATGAAGTGATCTATCAGATGGAAATGCGTGCCTATGCTGCGCTGGGCGATCGTATCTCGATTGCCCGCCGCTATCGGGTCTGTAAAGTGGCCTTAGAAGAAGGCCTTGGATTATCTCCTTCTGAGGAAACGGAACTTATCTATCGCGAGTTAACCGCCTAAGGGGTTATTTTAAGATTATGCACAGCTGAAATTTGCAGCCTGTTTTGCAGCCTGGGGGGGAGTATCATGGGACAAATCAAACAAGGAAGAAAGAGGTCTCCCATGAACAACACACTTGCTCCACTTCATGTTTCTACAAATTCTCCGGTTGATGGCACTGGCGGCGGACGCCGGACACCAGTTGATGGTACTGGCGGTGGGCGCCGGACACCTGTTGATGGTACTGGTGGCGGTCGGTAGACCCTTTCAGAGATTATAAGGAGAGAAAATGGCTATGCTTTCTTTCGATGCCTATGCTTCTTCATCCCGCGGCTTTCGCAGGTCTCCTGCGGAGCGCTCCGGTTTGCATCGCCTGTTTGCAGCGGCGATCGTCAGCGACCAGTTCCGTGCAACATTGCTTCGCGAACCAGATCAAGCGCTGGCAAACGGCTACCTGGGTCAGACATTTACTTTGACCGATCAGGAAAAATCTATTATCAGGACGATTCGTGCCAAGAACCTGACTGATTTTGCCCAAAAGGTCAATCAGGCCCTCAAAAGCATCTGACCGATTGCAACAATGCATCCAACACAGCCTTACATACATCCTGCTGGTGCGCACTGGATGACTCGGCAGAATTTGGAGCGCAGTGATTAAGGGAATCACTGTGCCCCGCCTCAGTTCTAATGGAACCTATGCAGAATCCGCTTCAGAAACTCGAGACAATATTTCAGGCATTTACAGACCAGATTTTTGTTTTTGACCCTGATGGATTGATTTTAGATTACAAATCGAGTGACTCGTTCCTGCCATACACATTTCCAGGCGGAATACTTAATCAAAAGATACAGGATGTTTTTCCTCCTGATGTGGCAGTCAAGCTGGAGCATGCACGGCGCACGGTTCAACAAACGGGGGATGTGACTACACTTGAATATGCTCTACCCATATCGAATCGCGAATATTGGTTTGAGGCGCGGCTGGCTACCTTTTCAGAGTCACAGGTGCTGCTGACTGCCCGGGATATCACCCAGTGCAGAGAGACTGAAAGCCGGATGAAGCGACAGATGCAGCAGCTCTCCGCGCTTCGATCCATTGACCTGGCAATCGCTTCGGGGCTGGATCTGAACCTGCTTCTCTCCATGCTGATAGATCGGGTAACCGAACTGCTGCAGGTCAACGCTGTCACGATTCTCTTGCTTAATCCCAAAACGAACCTGCTCGAGTTTGCATCAGGCAAGGGCTTTCATTCAAACATTTTGCAGTATACCCGCCTAAAGCTGGGAGAAGGATGTGCTGGCCGGGTGGCTGTGGAACGAAAGATGCTCCATATTCCTGATCTCAGGAAAAATATAATGGAATTTGATCGGTCCCCCTTCTTTCTTAAGGAGGATTTTATCGTTTATTATGGCATGCCCCTGATGGCGAAGGGACGGGTGCTGGGTGTGCTCGAAATATTTCATCGCTCTCCCTTAAACCCGGATGTAGACTGGCTGGGCTTTCTTGGGACGATATCGGGACAGGCAGCGATTGCCATTGACAGTGCGGTCATGTTCAATGAACTGCAAAAATCGAACGTTGAACTGAGCCTGGCGTATGACGCCACCATTGAAGGACTATCGCACGCATTGGATCTGCGTGATAAGGAGACCAAAGAGCATACTCTGCGTGTCACAAATATCACGGTTAAACTTGCCACCCGCTTGGGGGTGGGGGAATCCGATTTGATCCATATTCGGCGCGGTGCGATCCTGCATGATATCGGCAAGGTTGCCCTCCCTGATAAAATCCTGTTCAAGCCCGGGCCACTCCTCGATGAAGAGTGGAGGATCATGCGCCAGCATCCCGAGATCGCTGTTGAACTGCTTTCGCCAGTAGCCTACCTTGCCCCGGCTCTGAAAATTCCTCACTGGCATCATGAAAAATGGGATGGGACAGGTTACCCTGACAGGCTCCAGGGGGAACAGATTCCATTCCCGGCAAGATTATTTGCTCTGGCAGATGTCTATGATGCCCTGATATCCAACCGCCCTTATCGTTCAGCCTGGTCTAAACAGGATGCTGTTCACTATATCGAAAGCCAGTCAGGTG
The DNA here is from genome assembly GCA_036396515.1 of Anaerolineales bacterium. Classification (GTDB taxonomy): domain Bacteria; phylum Chloroflexota; class Anaerolineae; order Anaerolineales; family Villigracilaceae; genus Defluviilinea. The sequence goes on from DASWKT010000273.1 coordinate 9,984, forward strand.
CACATTTCGACCCAAAGATCGTTCCTGAGTTTTTAACGTTAGTGAATGAAACGGCTTTTAACATGGTAAATCAATAGCCGCAGGGTGGGTATCTCTTGACCCGACTCTGATTCTGCATTAAAATCCCCGCCTGCCAACACTTGCACTCGATTTGCTTAGCAAATCGTGCCAGCGCATGTGTGCCCTCGTAGCTCAGTGGATTAGAGCGCTTGCTTGCGGAGCAATAGGTCGCGTGTTCGAGTCGCGCCGAGGGCGCCTTTCTGGGAGCGGATCGCCGCTCCTTTTTGTTTGTTCAAAGCCTATTGGAAGATGTATGACAAGATCAAGACCACAAATCCTATTGACAAATGATGACGGGATTCTGTCTCCCGGACTATGGGCCGCGGCCGCGTCTCTCTCGAAGCTCGGGTTTGTTACCGTTACTGCACCGCGCCAGCAATCCTCTGGTGCAGGTCGTAGTATGCCCAGCTCATCAGATGGGATCATTCAGGAGCAGCGGGTGCAGGTCAACGGCCAGGAGTGGAGCGTGTTCGCAATCGGCGGTAGTCCCGCGCAGACTGTTCTGCATGGAGTGTACGAAGTCATGAAGCGCAAGCCTGACCTCGTCGTCTCAGGCATCAATTATGGGGAAAATGTCGGTTCGGGGATTACGATCTCAGGTACGGTTGGCGCGGCGCTGGAAGCCGCCTCCCTGGGCATCCCTGCGATGGCAGTTTCACTGGAGGCTGATCCGAAGTATCACCTCTCTTATTCTGCAGATGTGAACTTCTCGGTTGCCGCCGAATTTACAGTGAGGATTGCCCGCCTGCTCTTAGAGAAGAAATTTCCTGAAGATGTGAATGTATTAAAAGTAGAGATACCTTCGGATGCGACTGTTGATACCCCCTGGCAGTTGACGCGTGTTTCGCGGCAACGATATTATGAGCCGGTTGCACCTGAACGCGCTTCCTGGGATCTACCCGCTATAATGATGTATCGCGAAGCCGCGCTGCTTGAGCACGAGGCGGAGGATACGGATGTATACGTTTTGCGAAAGAAGCGGATGGTCTCTGTCTCCCCACTTAGCTTGGATCTGACCTCCCGCGTGGATTTTGATGAACTTACCAGCTTGATGCGACAATAAAAATGATGGACACGCATGCGTGTCCATCATTTTTACGACATGAATTAATTGAAGTGCGGACTGAACCTGGCGACCAGTTTTTCCTTTGCCATATAGCCCGTAATGCGTTCCTTGATCTCGCCGCCCTTGAAGAACAGCAGAGTGGGAATGCCCATTACGCCAAACTGCATCACTAGATTGGGGTTCTCGTCCGCGTCGATCTTCACGACCTTGACTTTCCCCTCCCAATCGCCCGCCAGTTGCTTGACGATCGGGTCAAGCATCTTGCACGGCTGGCACCAGACGGCGCTGAAATCCACCAGCACGGGTTCGGATGAATCTAATACTTCAATCTTGAATGTGTCTTCACTGACATGTATCATTTCTGCCATGGGAACCTCCACGGCGATAGACGTTGCCACACAAATAGGTCTTACGTTGACGATGAATATTTCCCATGTTAGAATGCAGTCCGCTTTCTTTATGATGGGCGCGTAGCTCAACGGCAGAGCAGTGGCCTTTTAAGCCGACGGTTGAGGGTTCGAATCCCTCCGCGCTCACAAAAAACCCCTGAAAAACAGGGGTTTTTTCATGGAAAGACGAACGAGCCAAATCTCAGGTACACCAAAAGTATGCCAATCAGGATAGCACACTTCATCCAGACTGAACAATGTGGATGGACAAAATAAGCTCTTTTTGGACGGAATGGACGAAGAAATAAAGAATTGATAGGATCGAGCAGCAGTCTAAAAGCCGTTGGTTATATAAAAAGAGTTTCATACAATGACTAAGCTTGATGACATGGATCTCATTGCGGTAAGAATACAGCGTGAGCGGAGAGACCCAAACTCTCAACTTCAATGCTTAGCAGGATTGTGTAACAGTCCAAACCAATGGCTTCTTGGACTTAAAAAGCCGCTGGTTCGATAAGGCAGAGCGGAGATTTAAACTGAACCCCAAATAAGAAACACGAAAAGAAAGCACCTCATGTGAGAGAATGAGCAAAGCGAACTCAAGTGCTTGCGCATGTAGAACGCTCCGCTTAAAAAAATTCCATTCCGAATTGCGG
>DASWKT010000274.1:0-2875 GCA_036396515.1 Anaerolineales bacterium
CCGTTGGTAACGTGGACTGAGCCGTCTGCCACAAAGAGATTGTCATGCCCATGTACGCGTCCCCATTGATCAACCACCGAAGTATGTGGATCGTTGCCCATGCGGCAGGTTCCCGCCTGATGTTGTCCGCCACTCAAATACAGACCGGGCGGCTGGCCCCATACGCGGATTGCACCAGAGGCCTGGAGCCATTCGTGGGCCCGCTCAAACATGAAGGCTGCCGTTCGGACTGTTTCCATGTGTGTCGTGCCAGATAGCCGGGCCACCGGCATCCCCCAGCGATCGCGCACGGAAGGATCAAGTGTAACTCGCGCCTCAGGGCTGGGAATTTCCTGCACTGGACCCGTTACTCGCATCACTCGTCTATAGTTCTCGCGCATGAAATGTTTATTAGCCATGCCCCAGCGCGGCAAATCCGGCGGCAATTGGCGCGCCCAAAAGATCACCGGCAACTCAATGAACTCATCCGCCAGCAGCGCGCCGCCGAGCACACCGCTGTTGCCATGATTGAACTGGATCGTTGCTGTAGATATGCCGGGTCCGACACCGTCATAGACCGGCTCAGGCATCAAGCCAACTGCCGCTGGATAGTAATGGCCCTGTAAGTGGCGGCCGACTTGATCATGCTGATTGCCTAATCCGTGCGGGTGTTGGGGCGAAGCCGAGTTCAGCAACAAACGGGCAGTCTCGATTGCTCCGCCTGCACAGATTACCGATTCAGCATCCGCAGTTTGTATCTGCCCCTCGCGCCCATAGTATGAAACGCCGCTGACATGACCAGATGGTCTCGTGTTAATCCTGACAACCATTGCCTGGGTTACCAAATCACAAAGACCGGTTGCCAGCGCACGCGCGATGAACGTATTATGCGTACCATTCTTGGCATCCACTGGACAAGTGAAACCGACACAGTGTTGGCATTGAATACAGGCAGGGCGAGCGTTGTATGGCATGGTGTTGATGAGCGCGGGGATGGACAGAGTTTCCCACCCTAACTTGGACGCACCTGCGCGCAACACCTGACCTTGCTTATTCACTGGAAGTGGTGGCATGGGAAAACCTGTACGCCGGGGCCAGTGACGAGCGCTCGCGATGCCATCTCCCGCCACGCCAATCTCCCACTCCGCGCGCTCATAATATGGTTCCAAGTCCGCGTAACTGATCGGCCAATCGCCCAGGGAACTACCGGTTGGGATCCCATATAAACTTGCCATGCGAAAATCCTGAGGCAGAAATCGCCAGGCTTGCGCGCCGTACACACGTGTACCGCCTCCTACCACTGCAGCGTTATTCTGGTATCCATCTTCATGAGGCCGGACGACTCGAGCTTGCCCATGTGCATCCACTGCGACGCGAGGATTACCCTCGATTTCCGGCCCGGCGTTGTGTCCGTGGCGGGAGAAACGTTGATGTCTTAGATGATCGTGCGGGTCCTGGCTAAAGATAAGATGTCCTCCGCGTTCCAGTAAGAGTACCCGCTTACCGGCTTCTGCCAGTACACCCGCTGCCACACCACCACCTGCACCAGCGCCAACAACGATGACATCGTAATGGATCATTCCCGGCTCTTAAACCCGATCATTCGCCAGGCTATCGAGTCGCGATTGCCGCCGTTGCCCGGGTCGCTGTAATACCCTTCCATGACATGCTCGATGACCATGTGAAAGAACTCGGTTGGATTCACAAGCCATGACAACGTTACCTGCCCAGCCTCAAGCCGATTCAGGATCCCATCCTGCGCGGAAGTATCCAACTCTGTGAAGCCTTTGCCCGCAAAAGCTTGCGACTCTGCTTCCAACGCCTCCAGCCCAAGATGGTAAGTCTCCACTTGAGAGCGTAAGTCGCGTTCAAACTGGCGTGCCAGATAGTTCCCTACACCCGCCTCCCACGCGTCGGGAAAATCGTCCTGCGGGATGATACGATTCATCAATGAACGTAAAATGTTCCAGTGATTTGATGTCAACATAGATCAGGTTGAAAATACCGTAGGTGAATAGGAATTTCTATTGAGGTTTGTCTTCGTTCTAAGAGGTACTTGTTACAATATATTGTAATGCGGCTGGAGCAATATGGACAGATACAACGAGTCTTTCTTTGTAAAATCTGTATAATTGCTTGTAAGCAAAGATCTGCGTAGTGTTCCGTAATTGGGCACTAACGTACAAACAATGACTTTTGGTGAGACTTAAGTCATTTTCTGTTAGTGACGATTTAGACAAGTCAAATTTGTCTAAACACACTATACTTAACACCAAGGAGTTTGCATGAAACATTTTCTCGCAATAACAGATTTATCTGCGGGGGAAGTGCAGGACCTGCTCGACCTGGCTATCAAATTGAAGGAAGAATATTTCAAAAAAGGGAACCCACCGTACTTCAAAGGCAAAGTTCTCGGAATGATCTTCCAGAAACCCAGCCTGCGGACGCGCGTGTCGTTTGACATGGCGATGCGTCACTGCGGAGGAGATGCGCTCTATCTCTCGCCGAACGAGATCGGGCTGGGAAAGCGCGAATCGATTGCCGATATTGCCCGCGTGCTTTCGGGTTATGTGCAAGCCCTGATGGCACGGACATTCGATCACGCGCATGTGCTGGAGTTGGCGAGATGGTCCGAGGTCCCTGTGGTAAATGGCTTGAGTGATTACAACCATCCCTGCCAGGGCATGGCGGATGCATTGACCATTCAGGAAAAATTCGGCAAATCCAGGGGTTTGAACGTGGCTTATGTGGGCGACGGAAATAACGTGGCGGTCTCGCTGATGCACGCCTGCGCGAAACTGGGATGGAACTTCACGATCGCGAATCCTGAAGATTACGATATCAGCCCCAAAGCCGTTGAGATCGCCAAGGAGATCATCAAAGAAACTGGCTCAGT
>DASWKT010000275.1:0-7373 GCA_036396515.1 Anaerolineales bacterium
GCGGACTTTTCTGCGTTGGCGATCCCTGGAAAACCCTTCAGCGGCACGTCATAAATCGGAAAGGAGAATTAGTAATGGGTAACACTGGAAAGAAAGATAAAGGCAACAAGGAACAAAAGAAGAAACCCAAGCACAATCTAAAGGAGAAAAGAAAGCTCAAAAACGAAAAGAAGAATAAGTAAATGATGAAACATCCGAAGACAATTCGTCTTCGGATGCTTTTTCAGGAGGATGGAGGTCTGTTCTGTCTCTGTCATCACAGGCCGGTCTGCTCTACCCATTGCGTCAGAAGCTGCAGAAATTGCGTAATCAGGTTTGAAGGTGGCAGCAACCCTAAAAAAACACCACCGACGTAGATAAGGAAAACTGCAATAAAGGTGAACAGGAAAAAGCCCCAGGGAGACGATCTGCCTTGGGCGGCCTCGCGTTTCGTATTGCGAGTGCGCCGCTGCCTCCTCGCAGGGGTAGTTTCTTCTGCTTCCGCCTCTTCCTTTTTCTCTGTTTCCTCATCCGGGTCATTTTTGTAGAGATAGGAAGTTTGGGAAAGGCCTGAGCCTGGGAGACCAATGGTTTGTTTCACGCCGCGCTTGCTGAAATTAAGATGGAATCCCTTCCTGCCTACGGTAATGCTCATCCCACCTTTGCTTACGTTAACCTTCACGCCAGGGAAAAGAGTAAATGTTCTTCGAAAGCGGACAGGCATAATCCCTTCAATCTATGAATCTGTGCGGCATCCGAATTCAGATGGCCGCGCAGCGCGCGTCTCTAATTAATTTAACGGCAGATCATGGTGATTTGTTACCGTGTTGTCTTTATGCTCCAGGCGGCGTCCTCGTCGCCGGTACCGCTGCGCGGCATCTTCGAGACGGCGGCTTGAGCATTTGAAGGTATTCCCTCAAATTAGGAAGAACGGGTGAATCAACTTCATAAATTTTCAGGTTTCTTTCAGATGAGTCTAATGCGATTGGGATAGAATAATCGAAGTGTCCATTGAGGGGATTCACGCAATAACAACATGCCCTGTACTGCAGCCCCAAAAATCAATCAGAGTTTGAGATTCGAAAGGAGCAAATATGTTTGTGACTCAAATGGTACGGCGACGCTCACCCCTGGCATTGTTACTTGTCGCACTAAGCCTGGCGCTGATCGGCGGTACGTCTACGGCGCCGTTCACGGGAGTGATCCCTCTGCCGGATGGTTTCCAGCCGGAGGGCATTGCGAGCGGAACCGGCACGACCTTTTACGTTGGGTCCATCCCAACTGGTGCGATCTATCGCGGTGATCTGCGCACTGGCGAGGGGCAGCTGGTTGTCCCGGTCCAGGCTGGACGGAATGCCATCGGGCTTAAGTTCGATGACCGTACCGGCTTGCTCTTTGTCGCGGGCGGTCTCACCGGATCTGCCTACGTATATGACAGCGAAACCGGCGAGAGTGAGGCTGCTATCCAACTCGAGAGCTTGCCCAGTTTCATCAATGATGTCGTAGTTACCAAAGACGCCGCGTATTTCACCAATTCCTTCCAAGCTATCCTGTATAAAGTGCCGCTCAGCAATAATGGGGAGCTACCGGCTACCCCGGAAGTCATAAAGATTCCTCTGGGCGGCGATTATGAGTCTGTACCCGGTTTTAACGCCAATGGGATTGCCGCCACACCCAATGGCAAGTCATTGATCATCGTCAATAGCACGCTGGGCGCGCTCTACCTGGTAGATCCCGAGACCGGCGTTGCGACACGCATTGATCTGGGGCCAGACACCGTCCCGCGTGGAGATGGCATCTTATTGCAAGGAAAAACTTTATATGTGGTGCAAAATACCTTGAACCAAATTGCCGTTGTGAAACTTAACTCTGACTTCAGCGCGGGAGAAATTGTAACGACAATCACCAGTCCATCATTCCGCATACCGACAACGGTCGCGAGATTCGGCAGTACGCTGTGTGTGGTCAATGCACGCTTCGATACCCCGCCCGCACCTGATACCGAATACGAAGTAGTGTGCATCCCCAAAAAGTAAATGTAAAGTGTCCCACAGGCCAGGCCTGTGGGACACTATTCTTTTAGTTGTTCTGAACAACCTCTACTTCAGTTTCATAAACGCTGATCCATCAAAAGCCAGCGCGCACCATTTGCCGGGTTCGAATTCCACCCATACACTCTTTGAGTGCAGTCTCCTGCCGGTGATCGTCGCGCCTCTGGTCAATTGCCCAATGATCGAAAATTCCACGCCTGGACCGTTGCGCACATTCAGGGTTTCAAATGTCACTTCGAATGACAGGCCCGGCAATGCGATGGCATCCGGGAATGGATCGGTTGCGCCGGTCTCATCTGGATCGGTACCACCCGTCGTGAAGAAAGGCATCGGGTCAACATAACCTTTAAACGGCGGGTTTTCCCCATCGATCCTCAAGCCAAAATGCAGATGCGGACCGGTGCTCGCGCCGGTATTGTCGCTAAATCCAATGACAGTCCCTGCTTTCACCCTTTGGCCCGGGGAAACTGCCGCGCTCGAGAGATGCGCATAATATGTATGATATTTCTTTGAGCCATCCACGTGACTGAGCTTCACATAATTTCCATAGCCGCCATTTTCAAACGCCACCATTGCAACTGTCCCGCCTGCGGACGCGACCACCGGCGTTCCCGTTGAGATGGCATAGTCAATCCCATTGTGGCCGGGAAATCCAAATCTTTTGTAAAACTCTGGATCCACGCCGAACAACTGCGTAATGGAGCCATTGACTGGAGCAATTAATTTGATAGCCATTGTTCTCTCCTCTGGGTTGTTGGTGGTTTCCGTGGAATTATAATATCACATCGGGAAGAGTAGGGGCGACACTTATTCTGCTCGCGCCGGCCCCTTCGCCCGGGGCAGGTGAGGACAGCACTGGGGCCCTGTCTTAGCTCAGTGCATACGCCGCAATGCCGAACGCGATGGCAACGTTGAAGGAGCGCTTCTTTCCTCGCATGGGAATGTAATAGATCGTGTCGCAAAGCTCGAGCAATTCAGGGTCCACGCCAGTCACTTCATTCCCGACGATTAAGACTGTCCGGTAGGTCAGATTGCCAATCTGACCTACTTCTACCGCCCTCTCATCCTCTTCCAGCGCGAAGATCTTCCAGCCTTCCTTCTTCAAACCGTTGACCAGCTTCAGCGCGTCCTTGTGAGCAGACCATGTGACAGACTCCTCCGCGCCCAGGGCTGTTTTCTGCACCGTTTCGTTATCGGGAGCAGGTGTGATACCACAGAGATAGGCACGGGCGAATCCGAACCCATCCGCGCTGCGCAGGATCGAGCCCACATTCCAGGCCGAACGGATGTTATCCAGTAACACCGCAAGTTCCCCTCTCTGTTCCGTAGACGGCGCAGCGCTCCGTAAGGAAGGGTTAGGGGTGAGGGAGTTGGAGGGAGGATCACGCGAAGGTTCAGTCACCAGCTTTCGGCTGACGCGAAGCGTGACCCGGGTCTCTCCCAAACAGGCGGGGCATCGCATTCCAAAAGTCTGTGCGTTCGCATCAACGAGCGGATAACGGAGTCCGCAGGAGTTGCATACTCTGATTTCATAGAAATCTGCTGGCATGAGGTCATTATACATGCTACAATCTGTTGAATGCATCGCGTAGTTCCTGAACTCATCGTTGAAAATTATCGGGCAGGTCGCTTTGGCGGGGAATTTCCAGCCGTGGGAATGTTTCTGGATCTTTCGGGCTTTTCCACCATGACCGATGCACTCATGCAGCATGGGCAACACGGGGCCGAGGTGCTGGCGAGTTTGATGCATAGCGTGTTCGATCCACTTGTCGAAAGTATCTTTGATTATGGCGGCAAGATCGTTGGGTTCGCAGGCGACGGCATCATGGCGTTGTATCCCGTTGAAACGAATACGAAGTTAACCGCCCTGCGTGCGCTGGCCTCTGCCTATGTGGTTCAGCAGCGTCTCGGAGAGTCTCCGGCGCGCGAGACTCTCTATGGAAAGTTTGCTATCACGGCCAAGATCGGTCTGGCCATCGATTTCGTTGCATGGGGGATTTTACATTCTGAAGACAGAGAGGATGTCACCTATTATTTTCGCGGACCCGCGGTGGATGACTCTGCACACGCGGAGCACTACGCGGGCTCAGGAGATATTTTACTTACCCAGCGCATGAACGAACTTTTGCGAGAGCAGATTGTCACAATGCCCCACGCTGCGTTCTACCGCTTTGGCAGGTTCCGTGTCGAAATGCCGGACACCACTCCCGTCAGCTTCCCACCAGTTGACCTAAACATTTCGCGCCGCTTCATGCCAGAGGAAGTGATCGCACATGATATGCGCGGTGAATTTCGCCAGGTCGTTAATTTGTTCATGCGCTTTCCCGACCTTCCGGACGGATCGTTGCGTGATCTGATGATCATCGTCTTCAGATTGCGAAAGAAGTATGGCGGCCTGATCACCCGTCTCGATTTTGGCGATAAGGGCTGCAATATGCTGATGTTATGGGGAGCACCGGTGGCCTATGAAAACGATATTGGCCGGGCGTTGAACTTTGTTCTTGACTTAAAATCGAAGGTCGAGTTCCCGATCACAGCCGGGGTTACGTATTATATTGCGCATGCAGGTTACCTGGGAAGCGCAATGTGCGAAGATTACACCTGCTATGGCTGGGGCGTTAACCTTGCCTCTCGTTTTATGATGAGCGCACCCACAGGTCAGATCTGGGTGGACGACCGCATCGCACGCAGGGTCTTGAAAAAGTTTGACATGGAATTCATTGGCAAGCAAATGTTCAAAGGGTTTGCCGAAGAACAGAAAGTCCATCTCCTGCGTGGGTATAGACAAAATGCAGAAGTGGTTTACCAGGGAGAGCTCGTGGGGCGCGATCGTGAGCTTGCGCGGCTTGCGAGTTTTGCCGAACCGTTGTGGCAGAACCGGTTTGCAGGCTCGCTCCTCGTTTCAGGTGATGCAGGCATTGGAAAGGGGCGCCTTGTTCATGAGTTTCGCTCTTCGGAACTCTTTGAGAGGAACAAAACCCTTTGGGCTATCTGCCAGTCCAATCAGATCCTGCGCAAATCGTTCAATCCATTGCTTGGTTGGCTGTTGCGTTATTTTGAGCTATCACATGGCCAGTCTTCTGAGGACCGCAGGCAAGCCTTTGACTCAAAGCTCGATGACCTGCTTGCCTCGGTCCCGGACCTCGAGCTGGCGCGTGAACTCGACAGGACTCGTTCCCTGCTGGCCGCGCTGGTGGAGATCTCCTGGCCTGAATCGCTCTACGAACAGTTGGATGCGGAGGGGCGTTATAACAATACATTCTTGGCATTGATCGCTCTGTTCAAAGCCGAAAGTCTGCGCCAGCCGGTGGTTTTGTTCCTTGAAGATCTCCAATTCACCGATGCCGATACCCGAGACTTTCTGCCACGATTAAAGCGCGCCGTCCTTGCCACACAGCAAACATATCCCATTGAGATCATCGTGACTTCACGTCTGCACGGTGTTTCGCTTGCACCAGATTGGATCGATGAGCGTATTGATCTGCCTGGGCTTTCACAGGCAGCACTTGCGCGTCTCATCGAGACGTTGCTGGGCGGGGTGGCAGCTCCCGGACTGGTCAGCCTGGTCATGGATCGCTCGGAGGGCAATCCATATTTCACCGAGCAGATCATCCGTTATTTGCAGGAAGAAAGTCTGATCGAAATGAGTCAGGCAGGTTGGGCGTTGCTCAAGGGACTGCACTATCCCGTTTTGCCGGGGGATATCCGCGCTGTCCTGGTTGCGCGGCTCGATCAGCTTGCGCGCGAAGTAAGAGAGATTGTTCAGACCGCTTCCGTGCTCGGGCGTGAATTCGAGATCCATATGCTGGCGCATATGTTACTTGAAGAAGAGAATGTTCAGACGTGTATAGATGAGGCGGAGAAAGCAGCGATCTGGTCACCACTGAATGAGATTCGCTATATCTTCTCGCATGGGCTATTGCGCGACGCGGCCTATGCCATGCAGATGCAGGCGCGGCGGCGCGAACTGCATGGCCTTGCAGTCGAGGCATTTGAAGAGTTGTATGCGGACAACCTTAGTCATCATTACGTCGAGCTGGCATATCATGCCGAGTATGCTGAACTGTACCAGAAAGCTCAGCGTTATTATACCTTGGCAGGCAAAGCCGCCTACGACCTTTATCAAAATAGTCAGGGTATTGATTACTACACGCGTGCCCTGCAATTTACCGCAGTTGGTGATCTACGTACCCAGTTTGATCTTTTGATTGAGCGTGTGGAATTATTTAACCGAGTTGGTAACCGCACAGCACAGTCAAAAGATTTGGAAAGTCTTGAAATATTGGCCGCGCAACTGAATGATCAACAGCGCCTGGTAAACGCGAAAATACTTCATGCTCGATACTGTTTCACCACTGGCGATTATCCGGGTACCACAGAGATTTCCGAGCAAGTGGTGGAGATGTCGAGAGAACTTGATCAAGCTGAACTTGCTTTAGGCGTTTATATTGTATGGTCGCAGGCACTTTTCCGATTGGGCAAGCTTGAAGAAGCGCAGAAACATGGAATGGAAGGACTGGAGCTTGCCAGACTTTCGGGCAGGCGCGTGGAAGAAGGCAGATCTCTCAGTTCCCTAGGGTTGATAGCTCTTGAGCTGAAGGAATCTGAAATAGCCCAACGTTATCTTGAAGAAGCAGTGGCTATTGCACGTGAAACAAGAGAGCGTACGTTGGAATCAAGAGCAATTGCCAACCTTGCAAATTCGGCGGCATATATTCAAAGAGACTACCTAATAGCACGCGAATATTATGAGCAGGCATACGCGCTTGCAGTTGAACTGGGTGACCGCTATCAACAAGTGATTTCTATTGGCAATCTAGGTTGGGTATGTCAAATGCTTGGGGATTTTGCATCTGCACAGAGTTACCACCAAAAGGCGCTTCTTACCTCACGGGAAGTAGACAACTTATATCAAGAAACTTATACCCTCATGAATCTCAGTGGTGTCGCAGAAGTGCAGGGAGATGCGCAGAAGGCGATAGAGTACGCGACGCAAGCACTTGAATTATGCAAAAGGGTGGGTGATCGCCCAGGCGAAGCTTGGTCTTACTTGTACTTGGGACATGCTTTCTCTTTAATGGGCCAATTTGATCAAGCGCAGAAAGCATACCAACAGACTTTGAATATTCGTAATCAATTAGGACAATCTGCGCTTGCGACTGAACCAATTGCCGGATTAATTCAGGTGGCGCTGCGCATGAACGATATATCTCTTGCCAGTCGGTTGATGGAAGATACTGTGAATTATTTGTCCGAAGGTGGCACGCTTGAGGGCACGGAAGAACCACTCAGAGTTTATCTAGCCTGTTATGATGTTCTCGAGAGGATGGCAGACGCGCGCGC
>DASWKT010000276.1:0-8940 GCA_036396515.1 Anaerolineales bacterium
TCCATTTTCGTTCCTCCACCTACGGCGTTATCGCTTCACCATAGACTTGAATCTCTCTCCAAGCCACCCACGATGGGCTCTCAGTTGTCTCGATACGGATTTGGCTTACATTTTCCAAAGGTGTCTCCGGTCTGAAAAACAACCATTCATTATCGGCAGTGGATTCACTAAATTCATATATAGTTTGATAGGCCTCCGCATCAGAAGCCCTGACCTGTATGCGATGAACAGTATCCCCCGCAGGATCCTGCGAGACCAGCAATTCTATCTTTGTAATACGATATAGACCTTGCAGGTCGATTTGAATCCACTGGACAGGATCACCACCTGCGTTCCACTGAGTGCCCGCGTTATCGTCTACCGCTTGCGAAGGCGGCTCCTCCGGCAAGCTGATCGAAGCCGTGACAGGTTTATTGTACGCCAGGTTATCCGTCGGGATGTTCAACGCCATGCACGGATCAGGTTGATTTACCGGTGCGAACAAATTGAGTAGATAATTGTCTCCATCCACCAATCCCCAGGTATGGTCAATTGCGTCGGGGTCAGCCGGATAGTACGTCCAATACAACCAGCCGTCGAAACCATACTCACAAGATTCCGCCGCCCACTTCGTCAAGGCGCGCGCTGCAGAGTCAACTTCCGAGTAAAGACGGCGGAAGGCACCGTATTCACCCATCAAAATAGGTTTGGCATCATAACCAAGCATCCCGAAATTCTCGACATGCTCGCGTAAATCAAATCTGCCTGGATAAGCATGGAAGTCAAAGAAATCCAAATCGGCTCTTTCGAGCAAAGAGGCTGTCTCCACATACCAATCGGGTGCGGCGATCTCAGGCGCAAAAAATCCCATGGTAACCAGCGCGGTTGGATCATGAAGCAGTATTTCCTCTTTTATCTGGGCAATATAATAAACAATCCCATCGCTGACCATTTGAGTCTTTTGATCAGGATCGCCCATATCGTAAGATCCAGTTGTTGTCTCAACCATGCCACTCGCCAATGAAAGGGGTGGTTGTTCCCGAAACATCCATTGTTCATTGACGAGTTGCCATCCTAGAACAGCATCAAAAGCTGCGTTGCGCTCAACGAGTCCAGTCAGCAAGTCACTCCAGTAGCGGCGGGTGGCGGTAATGGCATGCGCACTTAAATAATATGAATTACGGTATCCGGCAAGTGTGTCACCTGAACCGATATTCGCTTCTTCCGCATATCCGCCCTGATCGGGCAGGTCATTGGATGTAAAAAGAATATAAATGCCTGTCTCTCGTCCCGCAGACATCATATCCGCGATGTTATCGAGATAATCAGGGTTCAACCCGATTTCATCGTCATCTCCGATACAACCTGTCCCCCGGCTGCAGTGATCAAGAAAAACGCGGACAGTGTTATATCCCAATCCCGCTAAAGTGGCAAAGTCATCTCGGGTACGCTGTGGGTCATAGATTCCTTCGTGCAAAAGCAAATTTATCGGCCTATTTCCCCAGGGCACGAAAACATAATTCGCGCCGCGTGGAGTAAACTTTTCGTTCGTCTGTTTGTCATAGAATTCCCCTACTCCATTCAACTGCCTTACCCCAATACGGTGTTCTGCCTGTCGCTGAGAAGCGTTTGTTGCCGCTTGGGTGATCCGCGTAACTGGACTGGTATTTGCAGGAGGTATAGGCAAAGCCTCATTTTGAGATGACAGCGAAGTACAAGAGGTAAGCACGAACGACGTAAGGATAACTAATCGTAGTGCCAGATTCATACAACTCCCTATAACAACCGCGGCTGACCCTCTTCGCGATATTCCAGTTTCAGATGATCATACGCGGACCTGGTCGCGATGCGTCCCTGCGACGTACGATCCAGGAACCCGAGTTGGAGAAGGTAGGGCTCGACTACATCCATGATCGTATCCTGCTCCTCACTAATGGAGGCGGCAATCGTGTTCAAGCCTACAGGCCCGCCGGCATATTTTTCAATGATCGTCTTGAGCACGCGGCGATCCAGGTCATCGAGACCGAGCGGGTCAACCTGCAATAAATCCAGCGCCTCTTTCGCAACCTCGGATGTGACCGTCCCATCCGCGCGGACCTGCGCAAAATCGCGGACCCGGCGCAGCAGACGCAAGGCAACGCGCGGAGTGCCTCGTGCGCGGTGTGCAATTTCCTCCACGCCGCCCGGGTCAGCCTCAACTTTCAACATTCCCGCCGCTCTCTGGACAATGGACCTCATCGCCTCCAGATCATAGTAATCCAGGCGATAGACCGCGCCAAAACGTGCGCGCAATGGAGCTGTTACCAAAGCCAGTCGTGTCGTCGCGCCAACCACTGTAAAGCGCGGGAGTTTCAATCGAATCGACCTTGCGGATGGCCCTTTGCCAATCACGATATCCAGCGCGAAATCCTCCATGGCGGGATACAACACCTCTTCCACTGCGCGCCCCAAACGATGGATTTCGTCAACGAATAACACGTCCCCTGCGCGCAGGTTGGTGAGAATAGCCGCCAAATCTCCAGCGCGTTCGATGGCGGGCCCAGCCGTGATCTTGATGTTGACCCCCATTTCATTGGCCACCACATGCGCGAGCGTGGTTTTCCCCAAACCCGGGGGACCATAGAACAAAACATGATCCAATGCTTCACCGCGTTGACGCGCTGCAGCAATAAGAATCGCAAGATTCTCCTTCACTTGATTCTGCCCGATCAGGTCAGATAATTTTTGCGGGCGAAGCGCGTTATCCACGCGGTCGTCGGGTTTAGATTCAGGGTCAAGAGGGCGAGGTCGCCCTACCCCCGAAGGGGGTTTCGAAGGGTCGGTGGTCATATGTTCTATTATACCGTTTCAAACTGTTTAAGCGGGGATTGCTTCAGGCTAAGTCTCGACGCTTGCGTTTTGACCACGGCTCTCACAATTAAATTAAACTGCTACTCACTGGAGCCTACCTAGAGCTATACGTCGATTGGGCTGGGAAATAGGCAAAGCATCTGATTAAAAAAAGCAGGGATGACATCTTACGTCATCCCTGCAATTTACTCTGTGGTAGTCTGGCAATCTTTGTCTGACGACTTTAGACCCATGACTTTGCGTCACCAGGTTTCCCTGGTTTTGCTATTCGGTTAGCCGGTCGATCTTTACCAATATTGCTTATTTATGGTTTTAGATACCTGGCTTTGCGTCACCGTCTTTCGGCGGTTTTGCTATTTTCGGCGGTCTGGCAATCCTGGTCATAAACGAATTCATGACTTTAGATCCATAACTTTGCGTCGCCAAGTTTCCTTGGCTTTGCTTTTTTTTCCGAGCACTATTAGTATCGCGCAAAACGATCCGATTTTCAAGTAGACAAACGTTCTAAATTTGATTCTCTAATCCTAGGTTTAATTTTCTAATCCTGTATTTAATTTTCTAATGATTCAAAGGTCACTTCAACAGTCATGCCCCATTGGAGGCGGGAGTCAATCTCGTCTGCCTTGATCTTCACATCGTATAGAATATCCCCACCTTGTGTAGTGAACGCCCGGCTGATCGTCTCGACTACGCCCGTCATCTCGGCTTCGGGTAGGGCATCTGCCAAAATGATGACTGGCTGGCCTTTGGCAATGTTGACGATTTCCAGTTCGGTCAAGTCGCTGGTTTCAACAAACCACGCACTCGTATCTGCGATCTTGACTGCCCACGTCTGTGGCCCAACCTGCTCACCGACCGATACATTGACACCCATTACCTCCCCATCGAACGGGGCTATAACCGTGAAGGCAGCCACCCCGGCTTTCGCCGCGCTCAAGCGTGCTTCCAGCAAGGCCAGCTGGTCAGTATCGGGACCATTCTTCATCCGTTCGTAGTCTCGCTGTGCCTCTTCCAACTCCGCCTTCTTCAAGGCCAAATCATTCTCTGCTTCGGTAATCCAATCCTCGGGCGCCGGACCCTTGAAGTTCTTCGTCTTGTATCGATATTCATAACCTTTCCAGGTTTGTATCAGAAACATACGAGTTTCCGTTTGTGGTACTTTCTTTGAATCCTGGAGATAGCGTAAATAATCATCTGCTTCCTCGTACTCTTCCTGGGCAGCCTTCAGATCAATCACAGCCTGGGCCAGTTGCATATCTGAAGAATTGAGCAAATCGTCCAATGCCTGTTGTGCATTGACCAGTTCGAGCTGGGAAGTGGCGTAGGCCGCATCCGATGCGCTGCCAAGACGGGCGAGAACGTCACCTTTCTTGACTTTGTCTCCCACCTGCACAGACACCTCGACCACAGTGCCAACACCTTGGAAGATAAGCGTTGCATCGCGTGCGGGAACGAGATGCCCCTCGGCGATCACCGCCACAGATGAGTCGTTGGTCTCTGTGGCGACAGTTTCTGGAGTCGTCGGTAGTTGACCTTGCGCGCCACAGGCGGTCAACACCAATATAAAAACTGCAATCAGTATCATTGATCTGTAGAATGTTTTCTTCATTGTTACCTTCCTTCAAAAATAATCCGTTCACCACCAAAGTAGTGGTTTCGACACCTGCATGATTGGCCATGAATTGCTAAGCAATTCAAAAATCACGTGCGGTGTTAGTGTCCCCTTTCGACTTTCACCTCCGGCTACTCAACCATCGTGTTTTCTTTATTCATATGCCAGCACTTCGCGGATCGTGAGGCGCGCTGCATTGCGCGCGGGCAAGACGCTTGCAATTGCAGACAAAGCCAGAACCAGGCCAAGCCAGATAGAATAGCCTGAATAAGTAAAGACTACATCTATCGGCGTTTGAAACACCGCCAGACTGACAATTGTCGAAAGCAAATAGGTGAATGGGATGGAAAGGATAACGGCCAATCCAAACGAGATCATACCAATTACAACGCCCTCAGCGATGACTGTTCGCATCACCGCACGATCGTCTGCGCCAATGGCGCGCATGATCCCGATCTCACGCGTCCGCTCGAGCACATTCATGCCCATAGTGCCTGTCAGACCCATCGAGCCGACAATGGCCGTCAAGATTGCCATAATGAGCAGGAAAACAACCAGCGTGTCCAAACTTTCGACTGCTGTATCGAGGGAGGCCTGACCTGCCTCCACCACGCGCACTTTGAAACCCAGGTCGCGGAAATACTTGTCCAATTCTTCTGCTTTGGCATCTTGATAGGGACGGTCATGCCGGTCTGTTGCCAGCCTGAAAGAATACGAACGATTGGCAAGATCATTCATCTGTGACACATATTCATAAGGTGCGTAAGCCAGCACACCTTCGCGGTCAACAAACTTGAAGATGCCAACCACTCCCCATTCTTCTTCTCGACCCTCGATTTTCAAATTCACCAGGTCGCCAGGCTTTAAGTCTGGGAAATACTTAAGCGTTCCTTCACTAACCGCTAGTTTACGTACATCGTCTGCGTAAATCCAGCGCCCTGCCACCAAAATCGGTTCGATCAATTCACTATCCGCAGGCGGGCCAAATACATTGATGTTCTCCAGCACTTGTCCGTCCCTATCTAGCAATTCACCGCTTACAAACTGCCACCCTTCCACCTGCTTAATACCGTCCACACCCATCACCATCTGTTCGATCTCGCGCAGACGATACGGCCTGTCAAAATCAAGTGAAACATCGGCTACGAAATATTTCCCGATCTGGCCAATGTAATCGTGCAGCGTCACGCGCACATTGAAGACTGCAATAAAGATCGCGCCACCCATTGTGAGGGTGAATAACGTCAGTGCAAGGCGACTCTTTCTTCGGAACGTATTTCTGAGTGAAATGACAAACGGACGCGGGACGTGGAGTCCACGCGCCGCAAAGAGATGCGTTACTTTGACCTGTATCCAATCAAACCAAGGTAAATGCCTCTCAGTACCCGCGTGCTGATGCTCGTCCCCAGACAGATTTCCGCTGAGGGCGCGCAGGACAGTAATTCGGGAGCCATTGATGACGGGTACGAGCCCGGCAATGAGAGGAACCAACAATCCGACTAGGACCTGGATCAATAGAGCCGTGGGAACAATGCGATAACCCAATAAATTGAAATTCATCTCGCCTGCAATGAACAACGCCAGGCCATACGCACCTTGCCCGCCCAGCGGAACGGCGATTAGTAATGCCAAAACACTGAATGCCATAATCAAGGTAAGATACATATGGACGACCTGTCGTCTCTGCCCGCCGACGAGCTTGATGACACCGATATATCGCAAATGCTGATTAAGCAGGGCATTAAGTGTATTTGCGATCAACGAACTGGAAAGGAATACGATCAAGATTCCCAGGGCCATCAAGATACCTAAAATCGCGTTGACCGTATCCGCGAGTGGATGTTCATGTGTGTGTGAGAACCGCGAACGGATGACGATATTGCCATTTTTCTCGAGTTTATCTTTCAATTCCGCACCAACATCGCGAATGTGCAAAATATTATCGCTATCCTCTGAGACGATCACCAAGGCACGATTAAAAAGGTCTGACTGTCCAAGATATTGCAAGGTATCCATCGTAATGTAGCCGTAGGGTGAAGCCAGGAAATCTCCTGCGCCTGCTGCGGTATCCTGAACGATGCCCACAACGGGCATCGTCTTGGTCGAGCCGTCAGGGAGTTGAAACTCAAGGATGTCCCCCACGCCTGTGTCTATATGGTGAAGCGCATCGTGTTCAAGCAAGACCTCACGCTTCTTCGGTATGGTCTGCCCCGCAATGGGAGTCAATAGGTTGATGGCATTCTTCTCGAAGTCCTCAAACGCGATCATATCGAGCGTGGTCCATTTTTCAGTACCTGGCACGCGTACACGGATATTGAACACGCGCCGTCCTTCGGCATCTTGCACGCCATCCTGATTATGGATGGACGTTAAGACATCTTCATCGAAATCTGTCATGCGCAATTCAATGTTGGCAGGCCTGTTTA
Source organism: Anaerolineales bacterium (assembly GCA_036396515.1). GTDB lineage: Bacteria > Chloroflexota > Anaerolineae > Anaerolineales > Villigracilaceae > Defluviilinea. Next base: position 6,868 of record DASWKT010000276.1, read on the forward strand.
TTGAATAGGATGTACTCATATCCCTCGAGATGATCTGATATGCGCCCGCGATTACACCAATAGAAAATACACCCACTGCAATGGAAAAGACCACCAGCAGGGTGCGTCCCTTGTTATCAATAAGATCGTGAAGTACTTTTCGCCAACGTGGTTTCATAAGATCTCATTCCGTCATTGCGAGCCACGAAGTGGCGAAGCAATCTCCTCATCACGCTAGAGATTGCTTCATCGTGGCGCGAAACGCCACTCCTTACAATAACGATTAGCGATTCCTGCTTCTGCTATCTCCGATAATCACACCATCGGCGATGGTGATATTTCGCGTGGTACGTGATGTTAGCGACGGGTCATGCGTCACCATCAGGACTGTCTTGCCGCGGCGTGATAGCTCCTCAAACAGATCAATGATTGTGTTTGCGGATTTCGAGTCAAGATTTCCTGTCGGTTCATCGGCGACTAATAGCGGTGGGTCACAGGCAAGCGCACGCGCAATCGCCGCAAGTTGTTGCTGCCCAGTTGAAACCAGTGCAGGCAATTTATGCGCGAACGTTTCCATCCCGACCAGCTTGAGCATTTCCATAGCGCGCCCAGGGCGTTCATCGAAATCATACATTTCGGCGAAGTCCATCGCGAGCATCACATTCTCAAGCAATGTCAACATCGGTAATAACTGGAAGAATTGAAAGACGATCCCTAAATTTCGCCCGCGCCATCTCGAACGTTGACTCTCGGTGACACCTGTGTAAATGTCTGTGCCGCCAATAATCATGCGTCCTTCTGTGGGATGGTCAATGCCCGTGATCATATTTAGCAACGTGGATTTTCCACTGCCGGATTTGCCAACGATCGAGACAAATTCCCCGCGGTTGATGGTCAAGTCAATGCCTTTGAGGGCGGTGAATTCGCCCGCCGCGTTCTTGAAAATCTTGAGGATGCCATGCATATCGATCATCGCTTCGAGGGTGGACATCGCGTGTTGATTGGGATTAACTCTTGGCTTCGCGTGACGCGCACTCATTTCATCCCATTCCCTTCGCGCTGAACGGAGGACGAACTATTTCCCCATCGGCAATTTCCAATGTGCGTGTGAAGCGCGGCCTCAAAGTCTCGTCATGAGTCACCATCACTATTGTCTTGCCCTGATCGCTGACAAGATGCTCGAACACTTCAAAAACATGATCGGCCGTGACCGAATCGAGACTGCCTGTTGGCTCATCTGCAACGAGAATAGGCGGATCGTTGGCCAACGCACGCGCAATGGCGACACGCTGCTGCTGCCCACCTGAAATCGCCGCAGGGAGTTTATCGGGGTATTCATCAACCTCAACAAGACGAAGCAGTTCGAGCGCGCGTTCACGCGATTGCTTCGAATCAAACCAGCCACATAAATCCATTGGCAGTGTAATGTTTTCCACGAGAGTAAGCATGGGCAGCAATTGGAAGGACTGGAAGACCACACCCAGCGTTTGCCCTCGCCATAACGCGATATTATCTTCATTCATTCTATGGATTGAAACAGACGAACCATTTGAGTGGATAATCACTTCCCCAGCCGTAAGATGATCCACACCGGTGATCATGTTGAGCAGTGTGGATTTTCCTGCTCCCGATTTACCAATGATGCCAACAAATTCACCCGCGCCTACCTGCATATTGATTCCCTTAAGCGCGTTGAACTCACCTGCCGCGGTAGTATACACTTTTACTACGTCGCGCATTTCGATGAGGGGTTGTTTGGAAGTGTGGTCGGGCATCTGAAAAGACTTCGGACGTCTGTTTGGAGGCTTCGGCATCTTCAGACATAAAGAGAGTTCTGAAGTCTCACTCAAGACACACAAAAACGGTCGCCAGGGCAACCGTTTGGCAGACATGCCATACAATATTCATTGTACTCCCATCCTTGATTTGTGACAATTTTCCTAATTTTTCACTTAGGTTAGGTAAGTTTTATCTTAACGAACAGTTTATCTTTCGCAACGCGCGCGATATCTTCTGCGTTGGGAGTTTTATTTTCGACCTGAATCCCCAATGACTTTGTCGCTAGTGGAATATGTTGAATATATTCAGACAAAT
>DASWKT010000277.1:0-6778 GCA_036396515.1 Anaerolineales bacterium
TTGAAAAGATAAAGTCATGGGATCTCCAGTGAAAAGTTTGTAGGTTTCGGAGTCCGAAGTCGGAAGACTTCGGCGCAAAATCTCCCGATTTTGCAGTCCACTATAGATTGCTGGTAAACAAGGATACGATGCGCGCCCATAATGGTGGGCCAAGTATCAATAAACCAACCAATGCTGCTGCAACTGCGGCGACGAGCACCGCACCCGCACCGATATCCTTGCCAATTTTTGCGAGCGGATGATGGACAGGACTTGCCAGGTCCACAACGGCTTCGATGGCGGTGTTGATAAACTCAGCCGTGAAGACCATTGCAATCGTCAACACAAGGACGGCCCAATCGCGCGGTGGCAATCCCAGCCACAGACCCACCATAACGATTAGCGTGGCAACAATGGAGTGGATCCAGGCATTCTGCTGAGTTTGAAGGACATGCCACCAGCCGCGAAAGGCGTGCCCAAAGGCAGCAATTCGTGAGCGGACGAATTTTGTGAAAGGTATCATTCTTCTTGAACTTGAATTTGACCCAGCCCGAGTCCTTCCAGTATCTCGGCCTGCACTTTCCACATCCGGGCTTTTTCTGCGGCCTGCGCGTGGTCGTGCCCAAGCAAATGTAACACTCCATGCACCGTCAGCAATTGCAGTTCCGATTCAAGTGGATGACCTGCGGAGTCAGCCTGGGCTTGGGCGCGGGGGATCGAGATGAGGATATCACCGATATAACGCGCGCCAGTTTCAGGGTCAGTTTCTGAGGCGGGGAAGGAGAGCACATCAGTTGGCGCGTCGACCCCGAGATAGTCCCGGTTCAATTCATGCAGACGCGCATCATCCGTCAATACAATCGTTAGCTCAGAATCAAGAGATACCGATTGATGCACGAGCGCGGCACTCACAGCACGCTTCAGCAGGTCTTTAGAAACGGGGGATTCAGATTCAATGTGGATCATTTTCTATAAGACGCGGTTTTATGAGGCTCGGTGGCGATGTCTTGAGCCGCAGAGGGTTCCTCTGTTTTTGGATACGCAATGCGTGGATGGAAGGTGCCGCGCAGGATATTGACGAACGCATCTGTCATAATATTTAGGTCCCGAAAAGTCAACTGTGTATTATCGAGCTGACCTTGCTTCTGCGCCTGCTCGATGGTGGAGAGCACAATTTTACGCATGGCTTCCTCATCCTGCGGGCTTTCCGCGCGGGCGCGCGCTTCGGAGCCATCTGCCAGCATGAGCAACGCGGTCTCGCGCGAGCGTGGGCTCGGCCCCGGGTAACGGAATTGCTCGATATCCACCTTGGATGCATCGCCGCCTGCGGCTTCCAACGCCTTGTTGTATTGATAGCGTGCGATCATCGTACCGTGATGTTCACGGATGAAATCATCAATGCGGCGCGGCAGGCGATGCTTGCGCGCCAGTGCCACACCGTCGTGAATGTGTGACATAATGATGCGCGCGCTTTCAGCCGGATCAAGTGTATCGTGCGGGTTTACGCTCCCTGAAGCCTGATTTTCAATAAAGAACGTCGGGTTCAGCGCCTTGCCTACGTCATGGAAGAGCGCCCCCACCCGTGTAAGCAATCCGTCTGCCCCGATGAGCTCCGCAGCCTGCTCGGCAAGGTTTGCCACCTGCAAGCTATGTTGATACGTGCCGGGCGCGCTGCGTAAAAAGAATTGTAATAGTGGGAAATCAGGCCGTGATATTTCATTAAGCTGTAAGGCGGTTGTCAGGCTGAGGCTTTGCGCGAGAAAATACTGTAACAACAACGCAATGCTTGCTGAAGCCAGCCCGCTGAATATCGCCGCGCCGGCTAACTGGAGTAAACCGATCCCATCATCCGGTGTGAATGGCACACGAAACGCCAGCAACATCGTGATGCCCGCGCCTGCAATTGCCATGCCTGCCCGGAAGAATGTCCATACACGCCGCGCAGAGCCAAGCACAAGCACACCGATTAACGACGAAACGAGATAATAGGGCATCAAATCGAGGATGTTAGGCATGCCGTAGGATGCGAGCAACGCGATCGCTATTGAGAAGACAATTCCGGCCTCCACGCCAAACAATGTCGCGATCAACAACCCCACTGCGGGTAATGGAAATGCATAGGGTAGAACTGTGCGGTTCTCAATGGCCATGCGCGCGCTGACAACGAATAAGACAAGGATCAGCGCAATCACAACCAGACTGCGCGCTTCCAGCAGGAACTGCAATCGCCTTCGGGAAAAATATAAATTGATGAAAATTGCTATCGTTACCACCAGCGCAGCCGCACCCGCGTAGTCCTGCCACGGGCTGCTGGTCTGCCTGATCAATCCGAACTGCTGAAGCGTTTCAAACTGTGCCGTTGTAACGATCTGCCCGCGCAGGACAATGCTCTCACCTGGTTTATATTCTTCCATGACAGGTGGCACCGCTTCACGCGCGGACTTCTGGGCTGCTTCCGTTAAATCAGCGCTGTACACACTGTTAGGCATGACAAATGCTGTCACCAGCTCCGACACGACCGCGGCCTGTTCCTCGTTCAATGCCAGGCTTACAAGGGATGGAATGCTGCGCCGAACGGATTCCAGATCCTGATCGCGGATACTGCGGCGCATCACCTGCTCAAGTACACTTAACGATTCCTGCTGGATCGTATCCCAGCGCGCTGAGGGAAGTGCAAGGATTTTTTCAATCGTCTGCGGCTTCAAGACAACATCGCTTAAAGAAGTGATATCTGATGCTTTTTGTTCAGGGCTAGAGCTCTGGTCTTCGCGGACAAGAGTGATGTACTGCAGGGAGGCGCGTAGTCGCTCAATTTGATTGCGAGCAATGGATGGGTCGGGTGGCGCGTATACCGGCGCGACCGCGTTCTCGGCTGCAAGACGCGCATCTTCTGTTCGCACTTTGCTCTCATAATTGATGGAATACGGTGCCCGGAAGTCGCTCGGTGAAACTTCGCCTGCCTGCAGCGGTAATGTTGCCGGGCGCAATGCCACCGGCAGGATCAAGGCTCCGTAGGATATGATGCCCACGAGGATGAGTAGGATAACCTGAATCATGCGGATGCGCCCCGGTGTGGACCGCTGTCGAGCTGATACGATCCCCATCTTATTTCATCTTATTTCTGGAGCAGTTCCCGCACGGTCGCGCTGACCCTATCGTTAGGTGCGCGTCCCGCCACTTTTGCCATGACGATCTTCATTACTTTTCCCATATCGGCAGGAGAGGCCGCGCCGGTTTCATCGATGGCGGTTTGTACCAGCGTCCGCAGTTCTTCATCCGGCATGGCTTCTGGCAGGAAAGCTTCGAGTACCTTAATTTCGGCTGCGTTGGCTTCCACCAGGTCGGCACGGTTCGCCTTCTTCGCTTCCTCCAGCGACTCGCGGCGGTTCTTGATCTCCTTTTGAATCAGATTCATAACAGCCATATCGTCGAGTTCGGTGCGCTTATCCACTTCCGCCTGCTTGACGGCGGCCAGCGCCATGCGTACCGTGCGTTTGCGCACTTCGTCACCGCTCCTCATGGCGTCTTTCATGGATTCGTTCAGTTGAGATTTGATCGTCATGAGCAGGATTATACTAGAGTTGAGGAGGGAAAGAAATTATCCCGTGCAAGCTACAAGGGAAGATTCACGACTCAGAATATACTAATGTGAAAACTCAGCCGCCAATGCCAGACAGTGCAACTTTTGGTAATAGGAAAGCATAAGTTTGCTTTCTGTTTTGCAGCTATTGTTTAGCGATTGCTGTGCCTCGTTGGGTGCCGATCTTTTTCTGTCGTTGAAGAGTTATAGAGTAGATTCTGATCCGTAGTACGTATATAGCCGACGCTCCAGCAGAAACGCAAGCTCTCTGTAGGTCACTCTACGAGTTGCTTTCTCTGTACCACGTTTTTCCAACACTTCATACAATAATCGCAAAGTGGCACCAGTTTGGAACAAGCCCTGTATTAACCTTGCTTCCCAAATCAAATTGTTGGTAATCAGTTTTTGCAAAGTGGTCCCGTCAAGGGAAAGTAAAGCTTCTAAAGTTTTCTCCGGCGTCAAGTCATAATTTAGGTCAATATTGGTCGGGACAGTCTGTTGCCATAATCGTAGTCCTTCGATCAACCATTGCCAGGTCGCAGAGGCACCAAGATGGTCGAAGAATTCACCATCGTAGAACAAGTAAAGGGGTATTCCAAGAGCCGATTGTAGCTTTTTCATCTCTTCCAAATAGTATTTGCGGTTTTTCTTCAGAGATAAATCAATAAAGTACATGACTCCCACGAGTTTAGAACCGTGTACAGTCTTAAGATGGACTAATTTATCGCGGAAGTTCTTAAACTGCCCCACTTTCTTAGTGGAGTCATGATCATCGCGTAATTTCTGCTCAACTAAATAATATGTTATGTGATCAGGAATATAGAAATAGTGGTCACACGATTTTTCTTCTTCCTCTACGGTAATAAATTTCTTGGGTTGATGAACGTATCCTAATTCACGCAGTAACTCTGAAACGACCTCCTCCATTGCGTCGCCAAATCGAATCTCCCGCGATTGTAGGAGGTTTTGTATGAGCTTGAGTTGCGGTGTTGTTGAGCGAAAGACGCCAATATAGCGATCAGGATTATCAGTAATCTTCTTCAGAAGTTCTGCACGCTCCTCATTACTAAAAACGTGACGATTAAGAATGCTGATCAGGTGGCTCTGATCCATTGGTCAGCAACTTTCTTACTTGTTCGCGCAATGTATCGATAACGACTAACTCACCTCCATTTGCCTCGTAGTACCAGTGCTCCCAGCCGTTACAAGCTGGAAGGTTGCCGACTCGCGCACCAATTTTGTGAATAGAACCTCTCTCCCCATCGGTAGTTCGTAGTGAACCATCAGCTAAAACAGTCACTACTTTTTCTTTGTGCTTGTTGAAGTAAAGTTGTTGACCAGGTAGGAGTAGATTGTACTCAAGCAATGTAGCGAAAGGAATGCGAAGTGCTGAACGTTTCGTTTCATACCTGCCAAAAATCTCATCGTCAAACAGGCTGGGTGTTACAGCTTCAATGCGCGCTTTTGCGCCTTTGATGTAAGTCTCATCTCGTTCAATACCTATGAAATGGCGCCCAAGCTTCTTCGCGACAGCTCCAGTCGTTCCTGTGCCAAAAAAGGGATCAAGTACTACATCGCCCGGCTTAGAACTAGCTAGTATTACTCGATATAGCAATGCCTCTGGCTTTTGTGTTGCGTGTAATTTCTTGCCATTGACCATAAGACGTTCTGCACCAGTACATAGGGCAATTTCCCAATCACTGCGCATCTGTTTTTCGTCATTCGCCATTTTCATTGCATGATAATTAAAAGTGTATTGTTTCTGACTCTTAGATTTCTTACACCACAATAAAGTCTCATGCGCATTTGTAAATCTAACACCACGAAAATTAGGCATCGGGTTTGTTTTAACCCACACTACATCATTGAGTATCCAGTAACCTAGATCCTGAATAATACTTCCGACACGGTATATATTATGATATGAGCCGATAACCCATAATGTTCCCGTATCTTTTAGGACACGACGACAGGCACTTAACCAGTCACGAGTAAAGGCATCATAGGCCGCAAAGTCATCGAATTGATCCCACTTATCGTCAACGGCATCCACCTTTGTTAAATTAGGACGATATAACTCGTTCTGAAGTTGAAGATTATAGGGAGGATCGGCAAAAATAAGATCAACACTCTTTTCAGGGAGCGCAGCTAGTATCTCGCAACAATCGCCTTGGTAAATATGATCAAGCTTTAACTCTAACTTCTGATAACCGTTCTGTATTTTAGTAATCACATCTAACTCCAGTATTTTACAAGTAGCTACTTTGTTCTAGGAATAAGTATAACCGAAGTTAAAGAGACTGTTAACGGGCTTCATCGAGATATGCAATGGACAGCATCACCCAGGGAGCGGCAGAAGATTTATTGAAATGACCAAGGCCTTTAATGAAGTGAGGCAGAGCATGTCGACTGCACTCCTAACGTTGGATGGCGCCGGGAGCGATATTTGAAAGATTCTCATGGGCTTTAGGAAAGCCCGTTTATCCGGGCTACTTCTTCCAACCCGTGAACGCAGTTGTAATTCCCAAGCCCACAAAAACCAGACCTGCGAAGTATCGCTGGCTTTTCTGGAAATGTCTGTTACCCCTTAACCTGTCCGCCAGGGAGCTGGCTAATAAGGCATACATACTGTCGGTAACGATTGCCATTCCAACAAAGAGTGCGCCCAGCAAGAGCGTCTGCCCGGTAACGTTCCCTTTATCAGGGTTAACAAATTGGGGCAGAAAAGCAAAGAAGAACAGCGCGGTTTTGGGGTTGAGCAGGTTGATGACCAATCCCTGCCAGTAAATCCGCGACAGGCTTTCAGGCTTGACCTCTTCAGCCGCTGGATCATCAGGAGCTGCAAGCTTTCGAATGCCAAGATAGATCAGATATCCGGCTCCAAGATATTTCACCACATCGAAGGCCAATGCTGAGGATAGTAAGATGGCCGAGAGTCCCAGGGTCGCGGCGACGGCCTGAAGAAAGTTGGCGGTTTCGATGGCAAGCACGGACACAAGCCCTGCCAGCCGTCCCTGGTTCGCGCTCCGGGCTGTGATATACAACACGGCTGGCCCTGGAACCAGTAACAGCGCTAAAGTTGCTCCCAGGAAGAAGTAGAGTTGCGATATTTCAATCATGATGATCACCATATGAGTTGAAAATTTACGAACGCTATTCAACACTCTTAAATTCGCGGATTTGCAAACTGCCCCTTGTTTCTTCAAGACAATCAATCCC
>DASWKT010000278.1:0-4478 GCA_036396515.1 Anaerolineales bacterium
ACAGGGGTGCGCTGAAACGCAGAGGGAAGGCCGTCATCAAGAGGACGCCGGCTTGATCACAGGCGTCCACAATGGCGCGCGCATCTTCAAGCGTTGTCGCGATGGGTTTCTCGCATAAGACATGAACTCCGCGCGCTGCAGCCATCTCCACCAGTGGGCGATGACGATTGTTTTCAGTACAGATAATCACGCCCTCGGGCTTGGCTTCGAACAGTGCTTCGTATGAGGGAAAGAAACGCGCTTCGTTTTGACTAGCAATTTTCTCACCGCGTGAGCGGTCATCATCCGCCACGCCGAGCAGTTCCACGCCTTGCATGCGGCGCAGGTTGGAGATGTAGGCTTCGCCGTGATGATGGGCAAAGGAGAGAATACCGATCGTTATCATTGCGCCTCAACAAGGGGTTCCAATTTTACCGGTTGGCCGGTACGCGCAGATTGAAGGGCGGCCTCCGCAATTTGAACGGCGACCAGCCCATCGGTCGCGTTGAGACGTGGAGTTCTTCCTTCCGCAAGCGCCTCGTAGAATTCCTTGATCTGTGTTGTGTAAGGACTTTCGCTGACCGGGCTGGAGGGCAAGGGGACATCCGGCGCGTCTGATCCGCCTGTTTTGAGAATCAAATTCCGAATTGGAGCCGTGCCATCTGAATCAAATTCGATCAGGCCGTGCTCTCCTGCAATTTCGAGATGTGTGCGGAAAGTAGGCGGCGGATAGGCCCACGCGCCGGCGATATGTGACAATGCGCCGGAACGATGGCGGAGAATCACCAGACCATAATCAATCGGCGCATCGGGATGAAGCTCGGTCACGCGCCGCGCCGAAACTGATTCCACCTCACCAGCCACCCAGCGGGCATAATCGTAATCATGGATCATCAGATCCATCAATATGCCGCCGGATTTCTCTTCGTCCAGGAACCAGTTGCCCACGGGTTTCTTTGGCCGGTAACTGCCGCGGTGCAAGCGGACCACAGCAGGCTTGCCAATCTGGCCCTCCATGACAGCAGAGTGGGCGAGGGCGTATTCGGGGAAGAAGCGAACCACATGTGCAACGAGAAGTTGTAGGCCCGCTTGGTGGCAGGCGGCAACGATCTCCTGTGCTTGTCCCGTCGTGCGCGCCAATGGTTTTTCACACACGATATGTTTGCCAGCCGAAGCGGCCTTCAATGCCATTTCATGATGTAGATGAGTAGGCGAGCAGATGTCCAAGACATCTACGTCTGGGAGCATGGCATCGAGATCTGAATAGACTTTTGCGTTATATCGCTCTGCCAGCGCGCCGGCTTCCTGTTGTGTCTCCGCAGTGAAGCCGGCGATTTCAGCGGGTGTTTCAGCCCAACCCGCCGCGTGAGTCGTTCCCATAAATCCGGCGCCGACAATTCCAACCTTCATCGAAGTCTCCTTATTTAATAGCCCCGGCTGTAATCGAACGGATCATCTGTCCCGAGAAGAAAATATACAACAAAACAATCGGCACGATCGCCAGTGTGAGTGAGGCAAGCACTGCATTCCAGTCAGAGACGAATTGCCCGAGGAATTGCTGCACGCCCAGCGTTACCGTGGCAGTCTTGCCAGAGGGTGCAATGATGAGCGGAAACCACAGGTCATTCCAGATGGGGATCATGGTGAAGATGCCAATGGCGCCCAGCGCGGGGCGTATCAGTGGCAGGATCATGCCAAAGATGCGATATTCGCTGGCGCCATCAATGCGCGCCGCGTCCTTCAAGTCCTTTGGCACCTGCCGCATAAACTGTGAAAGGATAAAGATGGTTAACGGTAATGCCTGTGCGACGTAGATCAAAATTAGACCGGTCAATGTGTTCACCAGTTTGAGGCTGACCATTAAACGCAGGATGCCCACTGTGCCGAGACGGATGGGGATCATGATACCCATGGAAAGGTATAACGCCATAAGAGCATTACCGGGGAAGTCGTACTCAGCCAGCGCAAATGCAGCCATTGCGCCGATGAGCAGTGTTAATATCAAGGCTACAAAGGTGACGATCGCGCTATTTAGAAAGTAGATGTGAAACGTGGCTCGCTCCGTAACCGTTTCGTAGCCGATCAAACTGAAGGTCTCCGATGTGGGAAATTCAAACGGCGCACCAAAGATGGCTTTGCGGCTCTTGAGGGAATTCATCAAGACCATCACAACGGGGAAGAGGGCGATCAGGGAATAGAGGGCGAGGATGGCTAGCGGCAAGAGACGTTCGATGGAACGCCATGCACGGGAGAAAGGAGTTGTCTTCATCATGACCCTCACAGCTCATACGTCTGGACGCGTCGCGCCCACAGGAACATGTAAAGTAATACGCCGGTGAGAATGATCAGGAACATCATCGCGGCGACCGTAGCGCCCATCGTGGGATTCCCCAGTTGGAGCTGTTGGCCAAAGAATGTACGATAGAATAATGTCCCCATGATATCTGTAGAAAAGTCAGGGCCTGCATTGGCACCCTTCATCGTGTAGATCAGATCGAAAGCATTGAAGTTGCCCACAAAGGTAAGGATCCCTACGATACCCACCGTGGGCAGGATGAGGGGAAACTTGATACGCCAGAACGTCTGCCACGCGCTCGCACCGTCGACGCGCGCGGCTTCCGTCAACTCATCCGGAATACCAATCAGTGCAGCATAAAACAAAATCATGGGGATGCCAACGAACTGCCAGACGGAGATCAGCGAGACCGTCAACAAAGCTGTTTCCGGTTTGCCAAGCCAAGGACTGAACCACTCTCCCAGCCTGACCGCTTCCAACATGCTTTCAGCAACGCCCCATAGCGGATTAAGGATCAATTGCCAGATAAAACCAATAATGACGACTGACAAAACGGTCGGCATGAAAATGATCGTGCGGAAGAAATTGCGTAACTGCCCACCCTCGGCAAGCAGTGCGGCAAGTAACAACCCAATTGGGTTTTGTACCAGCATGTGTACTGCAAAGAAGACAAAGTTGTTGCGTAACGCCCTCCAAAAGAAGGGTGCAAAGTTGGAATCTGTGAACAATTTGATGTAGTTTTGCAATCCTGCGAAGCTCAGTTGATTCTGATTCCCAATTTCAAAGAAGCTCAAGCGCAAAGAGTTTATCAGAGGCATGACCATGAATACGGTATATAGCAAAACCGCCGGTGCGAGAAATACCGCGATATGAACTGGAAAGAGGAATCGGCGTTTGGGTTGCTGCATGAGGCGCTCCTGGAAATAGGGTCCGGCAGATGCTCACAAAAGTCTTCATCCCGGTGGCAGCCCTCAAGCGGCTGCCCATCGGGATGAAGAAATAACACAAACAGATTGACTTACGGCGTGTACCACTGATCCAGGCCAGCCTGGACTTCCTCGCCAGCCTGTTCGGGGGTCATTGAGCCGTTCATCACCGCCGCGCTCACGCGCCAGAGTTCATTCTCGAGGTTTGGTTCGCCACGCGAGAGGATCTGGTATGAGTTGCGGATGGTGGACTCGCAATCCTGCCGCCAGCTCAGGAACTCGTTGGCAAGCGGGTCATCCAACGTCACCTGGGCATTGCTCAACGGGAAGAAGCCAGGCAAGGCGTTCGCATACAGTGCCGCAAATTCGTCAGAGGCAACCCAGCTGAGGAACGTCTGTGCTTCTTCGGGATGCGTGGTAGCGGCATTCATGCCAATGGCAATGTCGGTGTGATCGCTGATATAGCAGGTATCACCGGCATTCGGCGCATAGGGCGGGAAGATGCCCATGTTGAAGGCGGCATCCTTTTCAAACAGACTAATTTCCCATGAACCCGTTGGGTAAATGACGCCCTGGCCCAGAGTAAACGAAAGCTGAGAGTCCGGATACTTCACCGCCTCATAGCCATCAGGAAGGAAGGGACTCCATTCTGCGAGCTCCTGCCAGGTCTGGATGTAGGGTTCGTCGGTGAATTTGGCGGTGCCCTCAATCAGGGCAAGGCGGCCATCCTCACCCTTCCAGTAATTGGGGCCGATGTTCTGGAAGCCCATCGTAGCGGCTTCCCACTGGTCGGCAGTACCCATCACAAGCGGAGTCTCGCCGTTGTCTTGGAGGGTTTGCAGGACCTCAAAGAATTCTTCGCGGGTGGTGGGTTCCTGTAGGCTATACTGATCGAAGATGTCTTTGTTGTAGAAAAAGCCGTGGATCACAGAAGCCATCGGTACACAGAAAACATCAGCGCCATCATCTGTAATCCAGGCGCTCTTCGCAACATCGCCAAAATTTTCCATGCCAGACAGATCATTCAGTGAAGCCAGGTAACCCTGCTGGAACAGCTGGAGAGAGGCATCGAACGGACGGCAGGTAATCAGATCACCGGCTGTGCCGCCCTCTAGTTTGGTGTTGAGCACACCGTTATATTCAGCGGGAGCGGTGGGCGCAAAGACCACATGAATGTTCGGATATTTGGCCTCAAACGCCGGGATGATCGTATCCTCCCAGATGGACAGATCGTCATTGCGCCAGCTTTCGATCGTCAATGTGACTTCCTCAGCCGC
>DASWKT010000279.1:0-13009 GCA_036396515.1 Anaerolineales bacterium
TTTACGGACTTTTTCCGTATCTTCCGGCTCCATCGAGATATGGACAGCTGTTACGTCATCCGACAGCATACGTGCGTAACGAAGCGCGGCGAGTGTACCTTGATGCACATTACTGACTGGGACGATCACACGATGCCGCACATTGTAAGGTGGCGGTTCACCGTAACGTTCCAGAGAGAGGCGCTTTGCCAGTCCCGAATAATGACGATGAATCCATAGGAAAATGCCGATCAGCACAGGCGTAAGAATCAATACAATCCACGCGCCATCTCTGAACTTGGTGATGGCAAAGACGAACATCACGATGGCTGTGCAGAGCGCGCCAAAACCATTACTGATCATCTTAAGGAACCAGCCTTTTTCATACCGCAAATTGTGGTCATGCACGCGTACGGTATCTTCAGGGCTGAGACGACCTGAACGCCACCAACGCCGCGCCATGCCAGCTTGCGCAAGCGTAAAGGATAGGAATACACCAATCGCATAAAGCGGGATCAAACGTGAGACGCTGGCCTGGAAAACAATAATCAGGATGGAAGCCATCGCTCCCAGAGATACAATGCCGTATGAATATACAAGACGACTACCACGATAGGTCAATTGACGGGGCATGAAACCATCTTTGGCTAGCATGGCACTCAAACGCGGGAAACCTGCATAAGCAGTATTCGCCGCGAGGATGAGAATAACCGTTGTTCCCACAATTACAAGCAGATACAGCAAGCCTTGCCCTTCAAAAACAGTGCGCGCCAACTGGGAGATAACCGTTTCCAATTCGGAAGGTACGGCTTTTATCTCTCTCGCTATAAAGGAAATTCCCATGAAAAGAAGACCGAGGATGAAAGCCATCCAGATCAGTGTGATGCCCGCGTTGCGACTACGCGGCTCCTTGAAGGCTGTGATACCGTTGGAGATCGCCTCTACACCGGTCAATGCAGCGGTGCCGCTGGAAAAGGCATGCAGAAGGAGAAAGGCAGTTACCCCGGTGATGGCTTCACCGAAATGATCAATTTCCGGCGGGTCGACAACGGTTCCCAATGAACCGGTAAACCAGCGGAACAATCCTGTTCCAATCGTAAGGAACATAATGACAATAAAGAAATAACTCGGAATGGCAAATGCCGCACCCGATTCACGGACCCCGCGCAAATTGACAGTTGTAATAAAGATTATACAAGCTACGCAAATGTAAACGCGGTATGGGAACAGATCCGGATAAGCTGAAATGATCTGCGCAACTCCCGCTGAAATGGAAACGGATACCGTGAGGATGTAATCTGTCAATAACGCGGCCGCGGCAACGAGGGCGGGGAAGTACCCCAGGTTATCGTATGCCACAATATATGCACCACCGCCGTCAGGATAGGCGTGGATAATCTGCTCATAGGAAATGACAACAATGGCAAGCAACCCTACGATGACAATAGAGATTGGGAAAACATAACCGAATGCGATCGTCCCCGCCGCGGCAAGTATGACCAGGATTTCCTGGGTTGCATATGCCGTGGACGATAATGCATCGGATGCAAAAACGGCCAGGCCAACTGCTTTGCCGATTGTCTGGTGTGGCGCGTCGGCGGTTTGGAGAGGTCGTCCGATAAACCAATGACGCAGAGAACGGCGCGGCATGTGATCGCTTTGCCGCTGCATAATTTCAATTTGATTGTTTTCAGGGGTTGACATGGTTTTCTGTGCTACCAACAAAAAGACACCCTCGCGAACAGCGAGGAGCGATAAGGATTATAGTCCAAATTATGAAAAACTGTGCCCATGCTGTATGCGCCGTGCAAGTTAAGAGATCTGATGCGAAGGTCATCACTACTCAAACCTTATCCAAGAGTTCGTTAATTCTCATATCAATCGGAAATGCTTTCTCGCCCCAGATTTCTAGTATGTATACAAATCGGCGCAATTTATATTCCACAGGGAAAGAGTCTTGAAACGAGGTCCGCGGTGGATTGTGAGGTCTTATTAATCCTGCTTTTTGGTCTCTATGGATACATCACTGATATCAGCTGCTGTTAACAATTTTTCAACTTTAGGTCATACAAACCAAAAGTAGCTAACATACGTGCATTCTGAAAGGTATAATGAACTCCGCAAATATGCGGAGTTCTTCTTTTCTCACACGCTTCTGGCGATACTTTCTTTCTATTATGTTTATCGCGTTCATCACGGCGATATTATTCGCGTTACGTGATGTGCTCGATACCACATTGATCGCTTTGTTGTATTTGCTCCCACTTGGTATGATTACCGCTTTATGGGGACTTGGGCCCGGGATTACCAGTGCGTTACTTACATTCCTGACGTTAAATTATTTCTTCATCGAACCCTATTACACGTTCACAGTTCACCAACCGACAGATGTTGTGATTTTGGCTGTCTTCTTCATTGTTGCCGTGGTCATCAGCCAATTAGTTGGTCAGGCTCAGGCTGGCCTCGCCGCGGCGACGGCGCGTGAACGCGAGGCTACCCAACTCTATGAATTGAGCACTGCTCTGACAGGCCTGCATGATGACCATGCCATCGCGCAAATCCTTGCAAAACAGGTGCACGCCATTTCGCAGGGTGAGCACGTTGAACTCAAGATCACCGGGACAGATCCCTTCACTTTTCAATTGCCCGAGATCAGCCCACCTCCTCGTCGACCTGAGTTGATTGTCTCCATTCAGGCGGCGCGCGGCGTCCTCGGGGAGATTCGGCTTTGGAGGGCCGAGCCCGCTATTTCATCCAGTGAGAGGCGCCTGCTGCAAACGTTCGCCAGCCAGGGTGCGTTGGCACTCGAACGTGCGTGGCTCGCGGAAGCAGAGTCTCGCGCCAAAGTTCTCGAAGAGAGCGATCGGTTGAAGTCCGCTATTTTATCATCGGTCTCGCACGAGTTGCGGACGCCGCTCTCCACGATCAAAGCTGCAGCATCCAGCTTACGCAGTAAAGACGTAGGTTGGGATTCGCCCGCGCGCACGCAATTGGTCGCGGCGATTGACGATGAAGCCGACCACTTGAACATGCTGGTCGGTAACCTGCTGGATATGTCGCGCATCGAATCGGGCGCGCTCAAACCGAAGCGCGAATGGAATATTTTGTCTGAGATTATCGGAAGTGTGCTTGGGCGTATGCGGCATCTGGCGGAGGACCATAAACTTGAAATTGACGTGCCTGAGAATTTGCCACTTGTAGCGGTAGACTATGTACAAATAGAACAGGTTTTTACAAATTTAGTGAGCAACAGTTTGAAGTACGCACCGACGAATACAGTAATTCGCATTCGTGCGCGTGTAGTGAGTGAAGCAATTCGTGTCCAGGTCAGCAATCAAGGGCCGCACGTGCCACCGGAGCATCTTGAACGCATCTTCGACAAGTTTTATCGTATCACCGCCGCTGACCGGGTCACTGGCACAGGACTGGGGCTTTCCATTTGTAAGGGGATCATAGAAGCCCACGGCGGTCAGATCTGGGCAGAAAATGTGCCCAATGGCCTGGCTTTCAATTTCACCCTGCCACTCACCTGGGATGGAGTGAAGCCTCCTCATCTGCCAATGGACACGGAGACCGAATGAGCAACGCGCCGCATATCCTGGTGATCGATGATGAGCCGCAAATCCTGCGCGCCATCCGGACGATCCTCACGGAAAAAAGTTTCAGAGTCACAACGGCCAACCGCGGTGAAGAAGGCTTGACTCTCGCCGCAACGAATGAGCCTGATATTGTGATTCTCGATTTGGGCCTGCCTGATATGGACGGTGTGGAGGTCTGCAAGCGCCTGCGCGAGTGGACACAGATCCCAATCATCGTTCTCTCCGTACGGGATGGTGAGCGCGATAAAGTAGCGGCACTCGATATGGGTGCGGATGATTACCTGACCAAACCGTTTAGCATCGAAGAGTTGCTGGCACGCGTGCGCGTTGCATTGCGTCACTCAACTCGCACGCAAGGCACACAAAGTAAAGTGATCAAGGCAGGACCACTCACCATTGATCTCTCGTGGCATATTGTGAAGCGCGGCGAAGAAGAGATCAAATTAACTGGCAATGAATATAAATTGCTGGCTTATCTCGCCGCCAATCACGGACGTGTGCTCACACATCAAAGCATTCTCACGAACGTGTGGGGGCCAGCCGATGCAGATCATACTGAGTATCTGCGCGTCTATATGCGCCAGTTGCGCAAGAAACTGGAGGCTGACCCCGAACGCCCACAATATATTCTCACCGAGCCAGGAATTGGTTATCGCTTTATTGCGGATGAATAGATTTCATACAAGCTCACGCCGCCGTCTCGAAGATGCCGCGAAGCGGTACCGGCGGCGAATTCAGCGGCGAGGACGGCGCTGAGAGCTACATATTTTATAAATGCTTTTTGTCACTAATTTGATAGTGATTATCCTCTTAAACGCCCCAGCAATGGGGCGTTGTTATTTGTTCTTTATGCGATTGAATGATTTCTTTGTCACGGTTTTATGCTGGCTTGTTACGATGTGGTTATCTGTGAGGCAAATATGAACAGAATTAACACCAAACCTCAGACCGCATCTTTTGCCATGACCACCGCTTCAAAGTCAGATGCTTCGGCGCTGCTCAGAGCAAGCGGTGTGCCTGCTGGCCGTTTGATCGTCCTCGTCCCCTCCGACTTGGATTACAGCGCCCTGACACGGCGGATATGGCAATTAGCAATTGCTACAGGTAAACCTATCCTGTTCCTTAGTCTATGCCAGGATGCGGCGGAGGAGCCCAGTCTGCGTAGACAACTCGTTACCCTAGCTGCTTTGGTCGGAGATAGCAAAGTATCTACAGGAGCGAAGGTCGAAATTGGAGCGAACTGGGTGGACGTTGTAAAAACTAATTATCAAGCAGGCGACTTAATTGTTTGCTTTGCAGAACAACGTGCAGGACTTTTTCACAGACCATTAAGTCAGATTTTGGAATCCAACCTGGGCGCGCCTGTTTACATCCTCTCCGGTCTTTATCCACAAAGTGCTCCACGATCAAACTGGCTTTCCCAGATCATTGTATGGATGGGGTCATTTGGCATCCTGGCAGGTTTCTTTTGGCTCCAGGTCAGAATCTCTCAATTGCCACAAGACGTGTCGCAGACAGTTTTGCTGATCCTGTCGGCTGCAGTTGAGATCTGGCTGATCTGGGTTTGGAACAGCCTGTTCAGTTAATTCCCTTCTACAAAATCGGAGATTTGAATGCTCTCGGTAATCTTATTGATTGTCGTTCTTATTCTGGCTTATAAAGCCGCGCCGCGTAAAAAAGGGAGGACGAGCATTTGCACGGCGCGGGTCAGATTGGCCTGCTGGGCGCGCTGGCGCTCTTCGGTATGGACTATTTCACATCGTATTACTACACCACATTAATTGAGTAGGTCACGATTTCCTCATCAGTGACTTCATAAGCATGACTACTACAAATCAACTTCAAATTTTTCAAACAGGTTAAGAATGTCAGAAACAAATTCAAAACAATCTTTCTTATCGGAGCGGCTGACCGAAGAATACAAGCGTCAGCAGGCTTTATTTTCGGCACAGCCCCCCATCATCCAGCGCTTTTTGGAAGTGCAAGGGAAACAGATCGCGGAAGCTATTGTCGAGGGCGCTTTGCAGGTGCGGTTCTCTCTTCCAGATAGAGTCGCTTTTTCGCTGGAGAACGTAGAGCATCCTGCGCTGGTGACCATTCCTCAGAATCAACGAGCGTATGCGGCGGGCAGTCTGCTTAGCCGCCTACGCAGGGTGGAACTTTATAAGGAACTCCGTCATTCGCTCAATGAGTTGGAGCAATCTCCGGACCGCGCGATATCCGTCGCGGCTGGTTTGCTGCGGCATGCCACGGTTATGCACATGGTCTACAACATGCTTCCCGCGGGCCGTAGTGTTTCTTACAAACTCGCAGATGAGGAGGAGACAATTCCCTCTATCCCTGAGGAGGAAGGCCTCGAACCAGAATCTGCGATCACAGCCGCGACTGACGCGATGGTCGAAGAAGAAAGAACAGAAGAGGGACGCGGCCAGTTGTTGGTTCCCTTTGTGCCCTACGCGCGCAAGTTTTATCTGCCCCAGTGGGTGGCCTTTGATGAAAAAGGAGAACTGATCGTCAAGTCTCTCGAAGAGGCGCAGGCTCACCTCAAATCCATGCAGAGATTCATGGAAGTGTTGTTCCTCGCGGTTGCGCTGGCTCCTTATATCTCTGCGGACAAGGAATACGTCAAGAAACGATACGGGATGCTGGGCCAACTGGTGAACCAGGGACGCGCGTTAGCAAATTACCAGACCAGGCAAATCATTACCCGCATTCAGGAACGGGCTTCGTCTGGAAACCTGAACAGGGGGCTCAGCC
The DNA here is from genome assembly GCA_036396515.1 of Anaerolineales bacterium. Classification (GTDB taxonomy): domain Bacteria; phylum Chloroflexota; class Anaerolineae; order Anaerolineales; family Villigracilaceae; genus Defluviilinea. The sequence continues at coordinate 6,336 of DASWKT010000279.1, forward strand.
TGAGCCTGCCCTATTTCGACGACCAGGAACTTCGCATCGACATCTCGAAATTCGAAGTGATCCCTGCCGGGCGAATTATGTTCGTGCCGGCCTTTGTCGTGCGCGCTGTACGCCAGGAACAGGTGAAGGTCAGCCAGGATACGCGCTTAAACCCATCCACCCGCAAACATTTACTTTATCTGCTTGATCTGCTTGAAAAAGCATTTGAAGCCGCAAACTTATAGGTTCAACCATGTTTTTCTCAATTGCCCTGTTAATTATTGTTTTTATCCTTTCTCTGCGCGCCGCGCCGCGTGAGAGACAGGAAGATGTTCACATCCATGGCGCGGGTCAGATTGGGGTACTGGCTGCAATTGCATTGTTTGGCGTGGATTATTTTACATCATATTACTACGCGACCGGTGAATTGATGAGCGCTCTGCATCCGTATGGTTTGCAGGGGAAATACGCTTACATTGGGGTTGCGATCATTGCCTTTGCCAATTTTACCTTCGGCCTGCTCTATATGTACTCGCTTGGCCCCTTTAACGAAGGCGGCGGTTCGTACACAGCCTCGATGCGCTATCTCAAGCCCATGTTAAGCTTGATCGTGGCTGTTACGTTGATCCAGGATTATGTGCTAACAATTGTGGTTTCAGCCCTTTCAGGTGGGGATCAACTTCTTTCCATCATTAATGCCTATGATGCAAGTTGGATCTGGCATTTTGCATTGGGGGCAGCGCTCGCGGCAGTGACATGGTATCTCACCATCCGCGGACGTGGCGAGTCGGCGCGCGTTGTGTTCACGATGATCGGCGTTTTCCTCTTCCTAACCATCACGATGGGTATCGGCTTGCTGATTGCGCATTTCACAGGTGTTGCCCCTGAACCTTCGGAAGTAATCACTGCACCTGCCTCACTTGGGCAGGCTTTGCTCCACTTGCTGACCGCATCTATGAAAGGTATGGTTGCTCTCACAGGATTGGAGGCCGTATCCAATGGCGTTCAATTCTTCAGAAATGAAGATACCAAACTTGTCAAATGGGGTAAGAAACATATGCCGCGGCTGAAAGGCTTGTGGAATTTCTACAGCGGCAAATCCGGGATCGGGCGCTTTGTGCAGACTTCCTTCCTGTTCTACGGCGGCCTGACTACCCTTTTTCTAACCTACTTCTCCCTGCGCTTCAACGTCTTCGATGGAACGTTTGGCCGTACATTGATTGGCAATTTGGCCTTCATCGGATTCGACCAAATTCCCGGCGGCGTGATCCTGTTTTGGGCATACCAGGTTCTGGCTGTGATGATGCTCTCGGCAGCGTCTATGACTGCTTTTCAGGATTTGCAGGCAACTGCCTGGCGTGACGTGGCAATCGGTGAAATTCCCGAAATTGTCGTTTATCGAAATCAGCAAGGGACCTTTACCCGCTCAGTCACGGCTGGTTTCTTTGCGACAATCCTCATTCAATTCCTTCTGCGCGGGAATACGAGTGCCGCCATTCCTTATTACGGGATAGGTGTATTCCTCCCAATCATGGTGATGGGATTTGCAATTCGGAAACATGTTCTGGCAACGGCGAAGGGCAGGGCTAGGCTCTGGGGAAGTCTAGGTGCTGGGTTTGCGGCAGTGCTCTCAGGCATCATATTTATTGGTCAGATTGTAGGGAAATGGAGCGAAGGCGGTTGGATAATCTTGATATCCTTCTCGTTCCTGGTGTTTGCAGCAAACGCGCTGCTGATCTCTCCCATCGGTTTTCGCGATCCACGGCAGATCCATCGTATCGTGCGTGAGAAGGCGCGTGTCCAGGGTTCTATGGCATCTATCGTCGAATGGCAATCGCTGAAAATGCAGGAGTACCGCCATTCATTGCGCGGGCAGGTTTTGATTGGCATTACCCGTTTCTTTGAGTTGTTTGGGGTGCGGCGTCCGATTCGTTACGAACCTGTCCCTGTTCCGGCCGGGGATTATGACCATGCCCTGCATTTGGATCATCCCGAAGCGCCCTCCTTATTGGCACAGTATATGGATCGGCCCGAACCGAAACTTGGTGGCACGCCGAAAGAAACTGAGCACGACGAAGACGAAGAATAATATCCAATGAGCACCACACCGATTTTTAGCCTGCGTGTCCGGGAGGTTTACGAAGCCCTTGAGACCTCCACCAACGGACTTACCAACGCTGAAGCTGATGCCCGCCTCTCACTTTATGGGCAGAATCTTCTTTCAAAACAAAAGAAGACATCCTTCTGGGAAAAGCTTGCGCGCGAGTTTGCCCGAACACCTGTTGTGGTGTTGCTCATGGTCGGGCTGGTAGCTCTTTTGCAACGCGATGGTATCGTGGCAGGCATCATTTGGATCATCGTCCTTATCAACACAGCCCTATCTTTTTGGCGTGAATACCGCGCTGAACAAGCCGTTGAGAAACTGCGCGAAATACTGCCTTCATTCACACATATTATGCGTGATGGAGTAGAAAATTACATCCCTACTAGCGAAGTTGTCCCTGGTGACGTGCTAGTGCTGGCAGAGGGAGATAACATTCCCGCAGACGCACGCGTGATCGAAGAATATGGCTTGCGAACGAACAACGCCACATTGACAGGTGAAGCGATCCCAGCCCGCAAGATGGCTGATCCTTCCTATCAAACTGGGATTAGCGAATTAGAACAGCCAAACCTGATCTTTGCTGGAACATCCATCGCTTCGGGCACGGGACGGGCAATTGTTTACTCCACCGGGATGATGACTCAATTCGGACGGATTGCCCACCTCACCCAAACCATTGAAGAGGAACCTACACCTTTTCAAAAAGAACTGAATAAGTTAAGCAAGGTCACGGCATGGGTGGCTTTGTTGATCGGGGCAATTGTCGCGGCAGTGAGTTATTTTTCTCTCGGTTTCGCGCTAAGAGAAGTGACTCTGCTTGCACTTGGTATTGTGGTGGCAGTGATACCGGAAGGACTCGTTGCCACGCTCACACTCTCTTTAGCGATTGCAGTTCAACGTCTCGCGCAAAAAGGCGTGCTGGTGAAGAAACTGTCCACGGTGGAAAGGGTGGGTCTCGTGTCTGTCATCTGCACCGATAAGAGTGGCACCTTGACCCAGAACCAGATGACCGTGCGTGATATCTGGGTGGCGCGAAAACGGATCAAGGTCACTGGCGTGGGATATGAACCGCAGGGAGATTTCATTCCAAAACCTGAGGGCAAGGCTTGGGAACAGGATTTGCTGTGTTTATTGGAGGCCGCGGCATGTTGCAATAATGCACGCCTCAACCCGCCTTCTTTGGAGCATCCTATGTGGACGAGTCTGGGAGATCAAACAGAGGCTGCGTTGAAAGTGGCGGCGATGAAAGCGGAAATAACTGATGACGCGCTCCGTCTGATCATTCCGCGCCTGCATGAAATCCCGTTCGATGCTCGGCGCAAGAGGATGACCACAATCCACCGGGACACAATTGGCGAGATTGCATTCGTTAAAGGTGCGCCACGCGAGGTCTTACAACTCTGCACCAAAATATTGATCGAAGAAGAAGTCTTGACACTAACCAATGAATTGCGAGCTGAAATCCTTGCGGTCAACGATGATTATGCGCGCGGGGCATTGCGTGTCTTAGCATTAGCGCGGCGCGAGCTTCCTCCGCGTTCAGGGTCGTATACATTCGATGGCGTTGAATCTGATTTAACTTTGCTCGGCCTGATGGCAATGATGGACCCGCCCAGGCCTCAGGTCGAAAAAGCAATTCAAGTCTGCCGGCAGGCAAATATCCGTATCGTAATGATCACGGGGGATTATGGCCTCACAGCGGAATCACTAGCACGCCGCGTTGGGATGCTTACGACAAAAAGTCCGATCCTTCTGACAGGCGCGGAATTAGACGAATTGTCCGATGCTGCTTTGCACCAATTGCTGGATAAGGAAGTCATCTTCGCGCGCATGGCTCCCGAACATAAGTTGAGGTTGGTCTCAGCCTTTCAACAACGCGGCGAAGTGGTTGCCGTCACTGGAGATGGTGTGAACGACGCGCCTGCCTTGCGTAAAGCAGATATTGGCATTTCGATGGGCATTGTGGGAACGGATGTGGCGAAGGAAGCTGCGGATATTATTTTGACCCAGGATGACTTCGGCGCGATCACAACCGCCATTGAAGAAGGCCGCGCGGTGTATGATAATATCCGTAAATTCATCACATATATTTTTTCCAGTAATGTGCCTGAATTAATGCCATTCATTATCAAAGCGAGCTTTCCGCTGATGCCATTGGCTTTGAATGTACGGCAAATACTGGCGATTGATCTTGGAACGGATATGTTCCCTGCACTGGCGCTTGGAATGGAAAAACCGGAACCTGACGTGATGAAACGCCCGCCACGTCGGCGTGATCAACCTCTGATTGATCGTGGTCTCTTGTGGCGTGCCTTTGGCTGGCTAGGGCTGATCGAAGCGCTGCTATGCTTTGCGGGATTCTTAGCCATATTTGTCTTGTCGGGTCATGTGGACGAGATCGGTTTGCCCTTCCTCGCTCAGTTCGCTGTCCCAATCAACTGGAGATTGTCATTGTCCTTTGGGGAGGCCCTCCTCGTTGCAACGACAGTCTATCACGCAAGTGTAGTAACGGCTCAGGTTGGCAATGTCCTGGCTTGCCGCTCAGCGCGCGCGCGTAGCTCGTCTCTGGGATGGCTGAGTAACCCCTATATATGGATTGGCATTATGATTGAGTTGCTGGCAATCCTCGCGATGATCTACGTCCCTTTCCTCGCCAAGATTTTTAACCATGTGCCCCTATCGGGATGGTTTTGGTTCGGTCTCGCATTGAACGCTCCGGTGTTGTATTCGATTGAGTGGATCCGTAAATTGATAAATCGCGTTTTCAGAAAGAAGCGCCGTGAAAGACCTTCCACTTTAACTTTGCAGGAGGTTAATCGATGAAAATCATTGTCATGGGTTGCGGTCGGGTTGGCTCACAGGTCAGCCAACTGCTCGTGAAACTAGGACATGAAGTTACGGTGATAGATCACGATACTAACGCGCTGGCGCGTCTGGGCGTGGACTTCAAGGGCAGGGTTGTGCACGGAATTGGCTTTGACCGAAATACGCTGCTTGAGGCCGGCGTTGAAACGGCCGAGGCCTTCGTTGCGGCCAGTTCTTCGGATAACGCGAACATCACCGCGGCACGGATCGCTCGCAATTTCTTCCGCGTGCCGAGAGTAGTGGCACGACTGTACGACCCGTTACGCGCGGAAATCTATCAGCGGCTGGGACTGACAACAATATCGACAACAGGCTGGGGGGCGGAAAGAATCGTAGAAGTCGTCACGCATTCGGACCTCGACGTGATCCACATCTTCCGAGATGGGGGCACCTCTCTCGTCCGTGTGGAAATCCCTTCACGGCTGAATGGTCACCAGGTGCTTCAGATGAATGTTCCCGGTGAAGTGATGGTGGTCGCCATTACCCGCAACGACCAAACTTTTATTCCCGTTTCGGGCACAGAGTTTCACGAAAGTGATGTTGTATATCTTACGGTTATCCCTTCCTCTATGAACAGGTTGGAGCAATTACTTGGTATTGAGAGGAGTCAGCTATGAACGTCATTGTTGTAGGCGGAGGAAATACAGGCTCACACCTGGCAAAGATATTGATCAGTGCCAGCCATACAGTGCGCGTCATTGAAGAACGCCCGGCAATTCTTGAAAAACTCGGGCAGGAACTCTCACCAGAAAGCATCATCATCGGCGACGGAAGCTCGCCTATCATCCTGGAAAAGGCAGGCATCCAAAAGGCGCAGGTCCTGGTGGCAACGACAGGTTCAGATGAAACGAATCTGGTAATCACATCTTTGGGACGGTTTGAATTCAATGTACCACGCGTGATCGCTCGAATCAATAACCCCAAAAACGCTTGGCTTTTCACACCTGAAATGGGAGTGGATGTTTCTCTCAATCAATCGGAAATTCTTGCAAGCCTAAGTGTTGAGGAGATGTCCATCGGCGATATGATGACCCTGGCTAAATTACGACGCGGAAAATATTCCCTGGTTGAGGAAAAAATTGCGCCTAAATCTCCAGTAATTGGCATGGCGATCAAGGATATGCCTTTGCCGCAGAACTGTGTCATTTCAGGCATTATCCGGAAAGGTGAAATCGTACTGCCCAGAGGAATTACAACACTCGAGGAAGGCGATGAAGTTCTTGCATTGGTGGATGATCATGCCCGCGACGAGCTTGAGAAACTGTTGACACGTCCGAGAGATTAGGCCTTGCATACAAGGTTTTCAATTGAAAGCAAAGTCCCCGCCACAAAGACGAGGACTTTGCTTACTTACAAATGCTCGTCCTCCATCATCGCCTCTTAAACAATGGTCACATAGTAAGTGCACGTTGATAATCTGCTATAAATGGCTTAGATTTGCATATCAATCTGGAGACTTGCCTATGGCAAATATAAAAGAAATCTTAATTGGGAAACAGTTTCCCACGAGTATGGACCTTCATGAACGTCTGGACAAAATTCGAGCGCTGGCAGTATTTGCTTCAGACCCTATAAGCAGTAATGCGTATGCTACTGAAGCGATCATGAGCGTATTAATTGTCTTAGGCAGCCAATCGCTCGGCCTTACCTGGCCCCTTGGCTTGGCTATAGCTGCTTTAGTGATACTCGTTATCTTCAGCTACATCCAGACGATCCTACATTACCC
>DASWKT010000280.1:0-6625 GCA_036396515.1 Anaerolineales bacterium
CTTTGTCGCCGGGATTGACCATTCCCAGACCATGGTGCAAGCCGCCAGCCAGCGCAACGCAGTTGCGATTCGATCCGGCCTGATGGAGCTCAAACATGGTGATGTATCCGCATTACCATACCCCGATGAATCATTTGACACTGCCTTCTCACTTCACTCGATTTACTTCTGGCCGAACTCGGTGGATTGCCTGAAGGAAATAAGGCGTGTTTTGAAACCATGCGGTCTGTTGGGGATCACCATACAACCCAGAGACAAATGGGAACCAGTCGTGGATCCGGATATCATGACTTTGTATTTTGGGAGCGACGTTGCCCGCATGTTTTCAGATGCTGGTTATCGGGATATCCGCGTGGAAGTCGCCCCGCAGGAGGATAAGATATTCCTTGAATGTATACTGGGCGTGAAGTAGCCCCCTTCCACGCTCACCTGCACTGGCACCAGGTGCAAGTGTCGCAGTCCCCAAATGCCGATGAACACGGAATAGAAGAGCTGACAGGTTCTTAGGAAATCCGTCAGGTCTGAAAAAGGAGAAACCACATGTCCGAAATCAAATACGAAATTATCCAACAGATCGGCCTGCTTTCCAAGGCTGGCTCTGGCTGGACGAAGGAGCTCAACCTGATTAGTTGGAATGACCGGGAAGCGAAGTACGACCTCCGCGACTGGTCACCAGACCGCGAGAAGATGGGCAAAGGGGTGACCCTGTCCAGGGAAGAATTGTCCGCGTTGAAAGAGTTGTTGAATAGTATTGAGCTGTAGACTGAAATGAGTGTAAGGAGAGTCCAGAACAGGCAAATACACTCCACCTGAGAAAATGCTATACTCAGCCTATGAGTGTTCTGTACTCTGATACCGACAGAAATAGAACGAATGCAAATCGAATTCATCCGGCACATGCCCGCCTGGAAAAAAATTGCCGTTGTGGATGGACTGAATGAGACCGTCAAAACACTGGCGATGAGCGGTCGGCGTTCGCGTTATCCGCAAGCTAGCAAGGCTGAACTGCGCCGCAGACTGGCAGGGCCGCTTTTGGGTGAAGAACTGGCACGCAAAGTGTATGGGGAAATTAACGATTTGGATTGCGAAGTGAGTGCCAATTTCTCCAGCGCGGAAGATACCATATTCTCCAAGTTGGAATGGTATCGCATGGGCGGCGAAGTCTCAGACCACCAATGGCGCGATATTCTTGGCGTGCTGAAAACAAGATCCGGGGAATTGGATCTGGATTATCTTCACAAGTGGGCGAAAGAACTGAGGGTAAGTGACTTGCTCGAACGTGCCCTGAAACAAGCGGGAACTTGAGCGCATCCAACCAAAAGGCAAAGTGCACCATGGCCGAGAAGTACACTCCCCTCGAAAAATATCTGCGGGACCTTCCTCCAAGTCAGGACGAGGTCACATTGACGTTTGAGCGCATCGAGCAGATCTTGAATGAGTCCCTGCCACTGCCGGCACATGAAGAGGCTGCCTGGTGGGGTAACCAGAAGCAAGGCACGCACGTGGAAACGATCGCCTGGATGAATGCAGGCTGGATGGTGGACATCGTCGATCTCAAGGAGAAATGGGTCCGTTTTGTACGACAGTAGTCAGTAAGCAGGCAATAAGCGAGCCGAAAGGATCGAGATCCTGGAAGGAGGATCATCTTATGGCTGACGAAGAGAAAGATAAGCAGCCCGATGAAGAAGAGGCTGCGCTCGAAGGCGGGGAACCGACCATGGAAATCAAACCGGTGGAGAAGACACCGCCCGCAAAAAAAGATACCACCCGCGAAGCGAAGAATATAGAAGAGGACTATCCCGATATCACAGAACAGATCCGCCGCTTTGCAGAAGCCGAGCTGCCTTCCTGCCCGCATTGCGGGTCGGAAAATACAGCCAGTGTCCAGGTGGGCATGGTTGGGAGGGCGATCACCATTGCCGAATCCACGCCGAAGGTAAAGCTGGTCCCAAATGCGAAAGATAAGCTGGGTCTATACTTCTGCAACGAGTGTGGGAAGTATTTTAATTGACCCCCCCGCCGTGCGGCACCTCCCCCAGTGGGGGGCACCCTTCGGGCATACTTCGCGACACTTGCGCCTGCATGCAAGTGCAGGTGAGGCCGGGAGGGGGTAAGCGGATGAAGGTTGTTCTGATCACAGGTTGTTCCACAGGCATTGGGCGGGACCTTGTACAGCACCTGTCTCAAACGGGTTATAGGGTGGTGGCTACGGCCAGAAAAGCCGAAACGTTGGAAGACCTTCCCGCGGCTTTGAGGCTGCCTCTGGACGTCACACAGCCAGATTCCGTAAATCAGGCAGTGACACGAACGATGCAGAAATTTGGCCGGGTTGACGTGCTGGTCAACAATGCCGGCTATGCCCTGCTCGGAGCGGTGGAGGAAATCACTCTTGAACAGGTGCAGCAAATGTTCGATGTCAACGTGTTTGGGGTTCTGCGCATGATACGCGCGGTCACTCCGCATATGCGGGAACAGGGATGCGGGCGTATCATCAACATCAGTTCGATTGCGGGGAAATTGTCCACTCCCGTGAACGGCGCCTACTCTGCAACCAAATTCGCCGTCGAGGCCCTCAGCGATGCCCTGCGCCTGGAGCTTGCTCCTTTTGGGATTCAGGTTGTGGTCGTCGAACCGGGAAGCATCAAAACCTATTTTGACGATACGGCACAGGCTCACGCACAGGCCATTCTCTCGAATTCCGCCTCGCCGTACCAACCACTCTACCGGTTAAGCGATCAATTTGCCGCGTCCATGCGGCATCAGGCAACGGAACCCGAGATCGTCTCGCAGGTGATCCAGCAAGCCATCGAGGCTCCCAAGCCGAAGAGCCGCTATCATGCCAACATTCCTTTGTCTGGCGAATTGGCGCTTCATCTGGGCGATACCGTTTGGGATCTGGCGCTCAGGCGCATATTCAAGATCGATCCCTCCCATGTAAATTAATAACGTAATAAAAGAAGGATGAAACACAATGAATAACAAGATCCTTGTCACATATGCCAGCCGGGCAGGGTCCACTGCGGGTGTGGCCGAGGCCATCGCAAAGACTCTCACGGAAGGCGGGGCCCAGGTGGATGTGATTCCGATGCAGGATGTGAAAGAATTGTCCCCATATCGGGCAGTAGTAGCTGGCAGCGCCATCCGCCAAGCAAAGTGGCTGCCTGAGGCCGTGGGATTCATCCGAAAGCATCGCGAGACTTTGTCCCATAAACCCTTCGCCATGTTCACGGTTTGCATCACGCTGGCCATGTCCAATAGCGAGCAATACCGCTCGGCGGTAACGGGATGGGTTGCGCCCGTGCGTGAACTGGCGAGGCCGCTTAGTGAGGGTCTCTTTGCCGGAATGCTGGATTTCAGCAAACTGCCCGTAAATTGGGAGACCCTCAAGCTGCGTGCCACGGTCGGCCTGGGTATTTTCCCACGAGGTGATCACCGCGATTGGAATGCGATCCGTGCGTGGGCAGAGAGTTTGAAGCCTGTTATGGGAAGCTGACGAAAAGAGGAAGAAAGATTGTCCATGCAAATGATCTGGTCAACCGCGGCGGGTAGTAGATATGGCAAATTTATGACCCAACCGGATTATAATTGATCCAAGGAGGCTCTTATGACCCTCATAGAGCAAATCGAAGAACAATTGAGTAAACTCCCGCCCGAAAAACAAAGCGAAGTGCTAGATTTTATTACGTTTCTACAGCAGCGAGCTGGTTTATCTAAATCTGTAAGAAAACCTTCGCTCAAGAAGCATGCCGCCTTCGGCTTGTGGAAACATCGCAAGATTAATGCCATCCACTATCAACAAGATTTGCGCTCCGAATGGGACAAGTGATGTTGGCTGTCTTTGATACCAACATCGTAATCGACGCGCTCAATGGTGTAGCCGAAGCAGACGCCGAATACAGCCGCTACGAGCATGTCCTCATCAGCCGCATCACTTGGATGGAAGTTTTGGTAGGCGCAGAAGGAGATGATTCCGAAATACGTGATTTTCTTGAAACACACTTTGAAATCATCTCGCTCGATTTGGCCGTTGCCGAGATTGCGGTGCAATTGCGCCGCGCTTATCACATACGCCTCCCTGATGCCATCATCTGGTCAACTGCGAAAGCAAACGAAGCCGTATTGGTCACGCGTAACACCAAGGACTTCGATCCCGAATGGGAAGGTATTTATCTACCATATACTCTTTAGCAAACTTGCTGGGAAACACGCGCAGTAAACATCTATGTCCGATAGAAGGAGGGGGTATGGCAAAATCCGAGGACAAACTCATTCTTAACCTAATTGTCATCTTCAAAAGGTAAAATAGGGAGAAATCCTGTGACATAGAATATCGGAATGCGAAGCAAGCACAAAACTTTAAAGGTACAGCGTAATTTGAAAGACACGAAACCGGTGATCGAGCAGTTTACCTGGATACCGATTTATCAGGAATTGGCTGAAAAGCTGGCCGGCTGGGAAGACCGGCAGCAGGAACTGATCTCCTTTTTGGAAGAGCTCCGCTCGCAGGGATATGTCATCACACCCCTGAATGACAAGGATGGCGATGGGGCCCGTTTTCTCCTGCGGGAGATCGATCCTTTTACATTCTTCGGCGTGTTCAACCGGCGGATCAGATACGATCAGCGCCTTGCGATCCTTACACAGATGAAACAATACTTTCAACTGCAGAGCGAACTGCCAGAGGATTTCAATGGGGTGCCCGTTCTGAACAATATGAAATCCTGGTTTTTTCCGGACCAGAAATCAAGAGGTGGAAATGATATCCAGCGGTTGTGGCGGGTCTTCCGGTTGGCGCTTGAAGAAAATCCATTTGAAAAGAAGGAATTCTGGCAGGCTTTTGACGAGGCGCTGAAGGTCAAGCAGACCAACGTCAACCTCACGCTCGGCCTGTTTTGGGCCCGTCCGGATACTTTTTTGAACCTGGATCAAAATAGCCGGGCCTATCTGGGGATCAGATTGCCGGAAGGCGGTTTGACCGCCCAATTCTATGCCGAGACAGTGCTATCTTTTCTGGATAGCGGACAGTCCTTTCCGGAAATATCGCTTGCAGCCTGGGGAGTGGAAAATGAGCGCACACGAGTGATCTCTGAATCGCGAGAGGCTGAGTACCGTGCCTGGGGAGGCATCAACTACTGGCTGGTGGGTGCTTACTGGGATGATCGCGACCCGGCCGACCAGACCCGGCCCTTTCTGGAGGAAGGTATCTGGGAGAACGGGTACCAGGGCCGCTACGTCAATGAGGTCATGTCGATGCGCGTCAACGATAAGATTGCGATCAAAGCCGCTTCGACTCAACGCCTGGGCCTGCCCTTTGACGCCCAAAACCGAACCGTCTCACGCTTGAGCATTAAAGCGATTGGGACCATCGTCGCCAACCGGAACGATGGTAGGGCGGTCGAGGTGGAATGGGATCCCAATTTCAAGGAGAAATCCTGGTATTTCTATACCAACCGGAACACGGTCTGGCGCTTAAGGACCGATGCTAATTACAAATTCATAGAATATGCCAAAAGACTACGAGACTTTGTCTGGTATGACAAAGAACAGGATTATGACTGGTTTATGAAACGCTGGCAGACTGCTGATGGAAGAGATGAAACTGTTGATGAAGACTCAGATGGGGTGAGACAACCCTACAGTATTGAGGATCTCATTGCCTCGGGTGTGTTTCTCACAGAACAAGAGTTGGAACAGATGCTGGAACGACTGCACTCGAAGAAGGCCATGATCTTACAGGGACCTCCCGGGGTGGGGAAGACCTTCATTGCCCAAAAGCTGGCTTATGCCCTGATGGGAGCCGTGGACAACGAACGGCTCGAAATGGTGCAATTTCACCAATCCTATTCCTATGATGATTTTGTGCGCGGTTATCGCCCTGTGGCAGGCAAGGCAGGCAGTTTTGGTCTGCAAAACGGTGTCTTTTATGACTTCTGTCAGAAAGCCATCCACGACCCGGACCGCGAATATGTGTTCATCATCGATGAGATCAACCGTGGCAACCTCAGTCAGATCTTCGGTGAGCTGCTGATGCTGATCGAAGCCGACAAACGAGGGCCCGACTTTGCGGTTCCATTGATCTATCGCTATGAGGATGAGCCTGCCTTCTTTGTCCCGCCAAACCTGTATTTGATCGGCTTGATGAACCTGGCAGACCGCTCCCTTGCGATGGTGGATTACGCTCTGCGCCGCCGGTTTGTCTTTGTCACGCTGAAGCCTCAATACGGAAGCGAATTGTTCCGCCGCTGGCTGCTGGAGAGAGGCATGAATGCAGAGCTGGCCCAGTTGATCATGATGCGCATGACAGAACTGAACAAGGAGATCAGTGACGACCCATTGTTGGGACAAAACTATGAGATTGGTCACAGTTTCTTCCTCCCAAGAGGCGATAATTTTGCAGAACTAGACAGGAGCTGGTATGAGGGAGTTGTGCGCACGGAGATCGTTCCGCTCCTAAGGGAATACTGGTTCGATAACCCAAAGAAAGCTGACGAAGCTGAAAAGAGGCTTTTGGCTTGATGGCTGGGTCCAGTTCTCAAACTGCAAAAGACACTGTCCAGTTCACAGAGTACGGGGTACCCATCCGTAACCTGTGGCATATGCTGCTCTACGCCTGGAATGAGGTACC
>DASWKT010000281.1:0-4614 GCA_036396515.1 Anaerolineales bacterium
ATGATGAAGCCAGTCTGTTTGGTAAACGCCGCCAGTGCCAGCACGAGCCCCGAAAAAATCAGCACACGATTTGAGTCACTGGCATAATTTGCCAGCGCCAGCCCGCCTATTGTCAGCGCGATGAAGAGGGAATCAACACGCGCGACCTCATACCAGAATCCATTGATGCGGTATCCAGCCAGGAACAATCCAGCACAGGCGAGCGCAATCCATTTCAGTCCGCTTTCACGTAACGCAATCCAGTAAATGAGGATGGTTGTGGCAAGTGTGCTGCCCAATGAGATCATTCTGAGTAATACCAGGTTCGGTCCGCCTATCTTGAACAAGACCGCACCGATCCAAAAAAAGACAGGCATGTAGACGTGCGGATTAAAGTCCGCGTTGGGCGGTACGTAAACAGGCAGTCCCTGCGCAATTCGCAGAGACTGCATCAACATGCTGTCTTCGAGGAAATCAAGATCGTATGGATATAGCAGGCGCGGCAGGGCGGTAATAAAAAACATGGCGATGAAGACGACGGCGATAAGCGCTGCTCCGCTTTGAGGAAGTCGGAGAGAAGGGGCTTTCATAGCGTCTCCTTGGGCCTCATCGGCCAGAGGCTCAATCCAGAAAAGGCTGATAATACGCAGGCAGGATGCCTGTCAGCCATAAAAGCATATTACAACACAGGAATAAAAGGACGATGAGTGCTGGAAGCAGGCGCTGGTACCGTTCAGGTAGCACGGTATGCCAGCCGCCGATCATAAGAACGGACAATGCACCCATGGCGGGAAACAAAAATCGTCCCTGCGTGCCGCTGGTGGTCAATCCATTTCGCAGCACAGCAAGAGTTGTGAATATCCCGATGATCCAGGTCCCGAGCCACAGATTGAAATGTGGCTCGGTCGTTTTTGATCTTATCAATTTGTATGTCTGTAGGAGAATACCAGTCAATCCCAAAGCGGTCAGGAAATTGACGATGTAGGCGTGCAAGCCAATCGCCAGCCAGCCGACCTTACCCCAGTATGTCCAGATGATCTGGATCAGGATAAATTTTATATACTTCTCCGTGAACGCATTTTTTCGAAAGCTGAAGAGTCGCCACTGAATTTCACTCAAAGCGAATTGGATGGTTTCTGGAAAAAAGATATAAAAAATGCCCGCGCTGAGCAGAACGGCTATGCCTGACAATACCAGCCATCTTTTGGAGCGCAAGTTGAAAAACCAGCCCCATGCGACGATCACTAACAAAGCCGCGCTGACAGGCAATACAGTTAATTTTGTGATGAGCGGCAAGCCAACAGCAAGGAGTATAGAAAGCAGGCCGGGCAGATTCGATGGTTCACTGGTGAATCGCATGCCGAGATAAAAAAGCAGTGCGCCTGCCAGAGTCCCGGACGCATCGTTGCTGACCGACGACATAATGTGCAAATATTGTGGCGTGAGCGCTGCAAGCGCAAGCGCCGCAAGACGCAACCCCGGTTTTTCAGGCGCGAGCAGGCGAATGGATTTCCAGTTCAGCCACAGGGCAAGCGCGCCGAACAAAATGTTGATCCAGCGCAGCATATAAACACCCAGCAGGAGCCTGTAATTCGCCGGCGTCCAATGGAACATGGCGATTGGCTTGCGAAGATTTCTGGGTTGGTGAGGAGGCAGGAAGTAATCCGAGAATCTGGGATTGAACTCGTCCAGCGCTCGGATCACCAGGGAAGCGGCATAGTAATAGGCACGCGGTTGGTAGGCCTCATAATTGCGATCATACGTGGCATAGCGATCCTTGCGCGCAATCGTCCAAGCCAGATGAAAATGTGCGGGCTCGTCGGGCGCCTCCCAAATGGGCATGAGCAGGCTGTACCCAACCGCCAGTAGAAAATACAGGGCGAAGATCAACGCCAGCCAGCGGCGTTCGTTCACCATAGCTGGTTCACTGTCCTGATAATTTCGTCTTCCGAGGTGCCGATATGCAGACGATGCAGATGGGCCTGCCGCAGCATCAAATCAACCCTGCGAAGATTTTCATTCCACAACTCAGGCGTATCGTAATGCAGGCTGTTGACCATGATCTCCGGCCAGAGGTCATCTTCTGATAACGATTCGATTTTGCTATCAAGCTTATCCCAGCGCTCCAGCAGACAAAATTCGACGTGCCGGATTCGGATCATTTCCCGACGAGTCAGTATTGGGTCCACCCGCATCAAATCGACCCGGTGCTTGGTCTCGTTGCGAACAGGTTCTTCTTTCGCCTCAGCCGCCAGCGCCGGGAAGAGCGGCAGCATATCGGTGCGCAGCTTGATCCTGCCGACAGGGAATCCGCCCATCCATAAATCGTCCCCGCGTTCGCCCAGGTATAGCTGGCTGTCTGACAGCAGTTGATAGCCGTTCAACAGCAATCGCAATGCTGTAGTGGATTTTCCAGCGCCATGTGGAGCCTGCAAAACAAGTATGTGCTCATCTTTTACGAGTGCACTGGCATGCAGCATGCTGTATCCATGCCGAGTGGCGAAGTTGTTTAGGATGGTATTGAGCAATAATTGACAAACCTGTTCAGGATTCTCTGCAAGCGCTGAAGATAGAACTGCATGCGCTTCGCCGCGTTTCATATCTACGAAGCAGCTGCCCCACTCGCGCAAGTCAATCGAAAGCCAGTCGTCCGCGCCGGAGTAGTGAACGAGGTCAATGAGTCGCGCGGGAGCGGGAGCAGGCTGAGGCTCCGAATCGTGAATCGTCAAGTGTACGCGCCAGACCGGTTCGTCCTGGATGTCTGACGTCGAATACATCTGCTCGGCAAGGCTCGCGGAGTCCAGCACCCTGGCATGGTTGCTGTCAAAAAGGACGGGATGTCCGAAGATGTGAATCATCCGCTCATATTTGGGCGCGTTCGCACGCCGGGACCAGAAGTCCTCCATTTGATGGTTATATCTTTGATAGAGTTCGTTGAAATCAGGCATGATTCGTCCGTCGTGGCACTCTCCCGGTTTTGAAAATATAGAGTAACGATCCACCAAGTGTCAACAACCAGCCTGTCACACCAAATGCGAGGACAGCACTTTGCATCGAAGGCGGAAAGAGATTCAAGAGCAGCCATTCGAGTGCGACTGCAATTCCCAACAGGATCACAAAATTGCGCGGCTTTTCTGCGAGGTAATAATTCATCCAAACTGAGCTTAACGATACGCCGATCATTGCAATGCCCATCCAGCCGAGCAGGGGGGATGCCGCTTGATAGCCTGAACCAAAAATAATTGAGATCAGTTGATCGCCAAAAATGAAATAAAGGAGGGTTAGTGCGCCACTGGCAGCGAGGATGATCCCCGCGGTTTGAGCCAAAAGGCGGTCAGGTTGGCGTCCTTCCGCCAGGGTTTTGGCGATGCGTGGAAACATAACAGTTACGGCAACTCCAGGGAGAAGCGCAATGATGCGCCGCCATAAAACGAGGCTTGCATAGGCACCCGCCGATTCGCCGTTCAGGTTTCGATTGACCCAGACCAAATCAAGGCTGGTCAGTGACATGTACGCAATGTAGGCGAGCAGGGCATAAGATGAAAGTTTCCATCCTTCGCTTAAGAAACCTTGCATGTCTGCCCGGCTTTTCCTCCAAAGTGATCTTTCCAGAAGCAGGAATGCACAGAGCACACTAAGCAACCAGCCAAATGGCAGGGCGATAACAGCACTCCTTAAACCAAGACCTGTTTGAAGAAGGAAGAACACAAGGATAATGCGTCCCAATGAAAGCGCGAGACGGGTAAGACCAAAGGCAATGAAATTTTCTTGTCCCTGAAGAACGCCGACCGCGATGGGGCGGAGAGTGCTGAGAAAAATAAGCACTGCGCTGAGCTGGATTGTCCAGTTTGGCAGGTTAAGCAGCTGGGCGATTAAGTTTGATGACAAAAAAACGAGAGTTGCAACCGTCAGTCCGAGCCAGAAGGCAGCGCGAAAAAAAGCTTGAAATATGTCTGGAATGGAATCATTTTGTCCCTTACCCCGCGCTTCAGCAACAAAACGGCCGACGACCGGTTGAAAGACTCCACTGGCAGTGACATACACCAGCGCAACTGAATTCAGTGTTTGCAGGATGGCAAATTCAGAGGGGATCAGCACCCGACCCATCCAAAAATGGAAGGCAAAGTCAATGACGTTTGCCAGTCCGTCGAGGAGAAAAAGAACGACTGTCGAGATCGCAATTTCACCACGGAGATCACCGAGAACACGGAGAATCTTTTTAAGAAAAGGCTCTGTGCGCTCCGTGTTCTCGGTGGTGAATTCTTTTGTTGAACTCGATTTTGGAAGCCGCATAATTTCTCAAAGATGGGTTTCCAGTTTGTTGAACAGCGAAGCGCTTTTCCCAAGTCGTTTGAGACGGAAATATCGTTCAACCCCAAAGTAGAGCGTGTCCCAGCCAAAGCGGATGGTTTGCCACAATGCAAGCATTAAATGGCCAGTTCTACAAGCTATATTTGATGTTCCATATTTGCGCTGTAAAAAATCTGCAGGAGGGAAAAAGTAAGCTGCCGTCTCTACCATGCGGATGGGGCGCAGAATGAACGCGCCATTCGGTGCCAATAGAAGAGTCCAGAAGCGGCTTACCTGGCGGCCTTCGTAGGCAGCCAGCTTCTGTTCAGCGGCACGTGCCATTAA
>DASWKT010000282.1:0-5381 GCA_036396515.1 Anaerolineales bacterium
ATCCGGCAGGCTATTGCTGTTTATCATAAGAGGTATCGTAAATTTGGTACTCCGTGTGTCCAGTCACGCCAATCACACTTGCAGCAAACGTAACTGCTCACGCAAAATCTGGTTGAAGTAGGAAAGGCAAGAGGGGCGTCCCCATCAACTTCACCAATTTTTGAAAGGCGTTCTCGCCGTTGCGTTTTGCAGTGTTCAGGACAGTGGCTAAAGCGGCATACGTCTGAGCACCCCAATCAGAGCGAAAACTGCCCATGACTTTGCGATGGATGACGGACGGACGCAGGGCGCGTTCGCAGGCGTTGTTATCGGCAGGTACATCGGTACGGTGCAGGAAGATGAAGAGCGAATCGCGCCGCGTTCGATAGCGTTCCAGCAGATTGGTTCCTAATCCGCTGAACCTTCGTTTCAGCAGTCGCTCTAATTGTTTCTCGATGATCGTTACCTGCCTTTGGTATCCTCTGACTGTCATTTGCTCTCGGCGATTGCCCAGATGCATTGCCTTTCGGAACAGGGCTTGCATTTCTCTTGCCCATGCCAGTTGCGGACGTTTCTCAATCAAACCTTGCAAGTTGCGGATTTGATGCGCCAAACAAATCTGGCACATTTTCGCAGGCGCATTGAGCTGCGGCTTCCAACAGTCGCACACCCAAACTTCTGCTTCGCACTCGCGCATAAACTTTTCAATCACATCGTAACCGCGGCTGGGCAGGATCAGGTGATACACGCCCTGCTCGCTGACAAAAACCCATTGCCACCAATTGTCGCCGTGTACGCGCGCATGGGTTTCATCACTGCCGACGACTTTGCTCTGGCGAACTTGCTCCCCGATCTTTTCCGCTTCGCCGAACACGGCTTTCCCTGCGCGCTTGAGGATCGCCACCGCGCCACCTTCGCTCAACGGCAGGTTGAAGAGTTCGCCGCACAACTGGACGAGCCGTTCAAAGCTAACATGATGTTCGTGATGCAATGTCGTTACGGTCGCTTCCAGACGCGGTCCAAAATAGCGTCCCGCTTCCAAGCCCTGTGGCAGGTTTCCGCGTCGCGCTTTGCCGCAGCACGGGCAGATGACTTCATATTGTTGGGTTTCAATCACCACCGGTTTGATCTCTGGCAACTCGGTAACCTGGCGACGGATAATCTGCGTTGGAACTTGATCCAACAGGTTGATGTGACACGTTTGACAATTGTCCACCAGCGCATAGAACACTTTGTCCGGCTTCTCGACCAGTGCGCGCTCCTGTTTCTCATGCCCGAATTTGGCGCCCTTCTTTCTATTTCTCCTGCGCTGCTTTTTCTCCGGTTTGACATCCCGCGACGGCGGTTGAGAAGAATTCTTCGAGGTCGTTGGCGTTTTCTTCAAACGCAACTGCTCTTCCAGTTCATGAACTCTGTTTATCAACTCGTAGAGCAATGCGATCAATTCTTCGCGCGATAATTCCTCGATCCTGGCCTTTGCCTTCTCTGGTATCATGCTCCTTACAACACCTTTTTTCTAAAAAAGTCGTGAGGTGTTACTTCAGGTCAATGCGGTCCACGCCCACAAGCACATCCTGGATCAACACATGCCCCCAAGCCAACGGGATGAGCAGCAGCCCGCTGTAGCGCATCCACTTCCAGGCAATCACTTCACGGTTTCTGCGAAGATCGATCACGCGCGCCATTTCAGATACCCAGCTTTTCCAGCACGTTGCGTCCCATGATGAACGCCGCGGGAAGCCACAACACCATGGCAATCACCAGAGTCCAGATAGCCGAGTTGTGCTGAGATTTTGTTTCCCATTTTTTCACGAGAGCCAGATCGAAGATGGCGATCCTGGCTCCGTTGACGCCGTGATAGATCACGCTAAAGACCAGGAAAATCTCGCCGACCATGAAAGGCACGCTTCGATACACTGCAATCGCGTCAGCATACAGGGATGGGAAGAAGAAAACCGTGGACGTATCCACCACGTGAATGACTAGGAACAGCAAGATGCCCAATTCCGTAAGGCGGTGCAGGACGAAACTCAACTGACCGACGCCTCCGCGATACGCGACGAGACTCGTTATCATAACCTTCACGCTCATGCTGGATCCTTCGACTTCCACTTCGACATCTTCGGCAGCGCGGCTACTCAGGACAGACCTCTAATCTGCTTCCGCCACATAGGCTTTTCTCAAGCCTTACGCGGACGCGCACTCAACCCGCGCGGTATCCATGCCAGCAAAGCCAGTCCGATTGCGAACCCAAACACAGCGATGATCTGCGACTGCGTCAGGCCGAAGGCGATGATGCGATACGAACTGGTGAAGGCCAGGAAGAAACGCTCCAAGCTGTAGAGAGTCAAATAAACCAGGAACAATTTCCCATCAACCCAGTTGCGCTTACGCAATTGCCAAAGTACCGCGAAGATTCCCAGGTTGATAACAAGTTCGTAGACAGGCATCGGTGTATAGTACACGCCCAGTTGCGGAACCATCACGTTCGGGTTTGTGTATGCAAATCCAAATGGGCCATTGGTTGGTTTTCCCATTGCATCGCCTGTAATAACGCACGCAATGCGGCCAATCGCCTGCGCGAGGACTAAGGCTGGCGCGGCAGCGTCAAGAAAACGCGGGAAATACCAGCCTCTTTTCCAAGTCACGAGGGCGCCCGCGATCAACCCGCCGATGAGCGCCCCCCAGATTGCCAGCCCTCCCTCCCAGATGTACAGCGCACGGATGGGGTTCGCCGCATACTCGTGCGACCAGTGATCGAGCACATGGAACAAGCGCGCCCCGATCAACCCGCCGATGATGATCCAGACAGCGGCATCGTAAACGTCTTCCTTCTTGAAGCCTTTGCGTTCGGCTTCGCGTGCCGTCAGCCAAATACCAATCCCGATGGCAACCAGGAGGATAAGGCTGTACCAGCGTAGGGCGAAGTGCCCAATACCGAAGATAATGGGGTCTATGCTTATGGTAATCATGATCGTGTTTCAAATTCCTTTCGGTGAATTAGAGAGATGTATCCCTCGCATTGCCTCTTTAGAAATGCACTGGAGCGAGGCAGGTTCTCTTTCAATATTGAATGCAGTTCTGCTTGCAGGGTTTCCGAAGACCGTACTGGCTCAAGGCTGCGCGGTAGAACCAGTTGTGCCAATGCCAGGTCGGATGCGATATCCAGATTACGGGGCGTGACTGGATCAAATAAGCCATTCCCCTGCGCGGACCAGGCATTGGCCAGGTAAAGAATCACCTCGTCGAGCAAGGCCGGAGGGAATTCGAACCCATGCGTCCGAAAAACGCTCCGAACGAGCATGATGGCCTGCAACGGCTGTTTAGTACCTGCCACAACCGAAAGGAGTTTTTCATAAGCCTTCCGACTATTGCGAAGCCTGGAACGCAGGAACTCACAGCCGAAGTTTTGCGACTCGCTGGCGGCCTCGGACTGTGGGATAAACTTATCAGCGCACCAGTCGAAATCCGTCGTATCCATTGTGCCGATCAAGAGCAGGTTGGGCGGAAAGGGCAGAGGTGTTGACAGGTGAGCGTCCCCGATGCGCATGATCTGATTGTGTTGCATCTGGCAAGCAACGTCTGTAAAGCAGCTGAGTAGTTCCGCCGGGCTGATATGGGTTAGGCCAACAACGAAAGCCTGTTGAGCATTTTCCGGCTGTGATGCTTCCTCAATGACATAGAGCAGCTTCTCGGAGATCATGCGAGTATGTATGCCGATCAAAGCTGTATTAGCCGGCGGCCCTCCGGCATACCAGGCGTGCCCGGGCACAACCTGCCTTTGAGGGCCACTGCTCGCGAGCAGATTCGCCAGACACTCGACGAGGACAGCCTTTCCAGTTCCTGGGGGACCAGTCAGGATCGCCATGGACCTGTGCTTGAGCGCCACGTAGAAATTCGCGAGGTCGATCCGGTCAGCCTGGACTCCGGCTTGCGCGATTGCGGCTGCCAGGCGATCAATCAGCTCAACCTCAGAGTCCTGATTGATGACACTGCCTGTTTTCAAAGGTGCATAGATACTTGATGTCATGGTCATTCGCGAAAGAGCTTCCAGCCGCAAATGCCCCAGCAGATGACCATCGCAGCGATGAACAACGCCGCGGCAACGACCAGACCGACCTTCAGTCCAAAGAAAGGAACGACGAGCAGTCCCACCAGCGGCAGGGTACACATCCAGATAATGATGGCAAGCGCCATATCATCAAAATGGCTTGCAAATCGTCTCAACATAGTATCTCCTTTCCAGCAGGCCTGTTTTTGCATTAATTACTCACGCATCCGGACAAGCCACACACCCAATCCTGTGCTCAGGAGGGCAAGTACGACAACCGAACCAAACAACAAAGGAGGCTTGGAACGATCCAGCGTGTGTTGCGCGGCGCTGGCTTCCATTGGTACGACATTTGCCTGGTCAGTGGAAGAGACAATGGTCAGGTCAGCTGCTGTAGTTTCGCCTTCCTCAGTTGTGGCACGCAGGAGATAAAAACCTTCAATCAGATCATCGGGGAGAGTGAAGACAGCAGTGAAGCCTGCCTCCTCGCCTTCTTTTGCCGCAGTGGCTTCACCAAGTTGGACCGTGCCAGATGCGCTTTCCAACGTGATCTTGAATATCTCGCCGTCTTCCATATCAGCACCGATGATGGTGATTTGCTCTCCGGCGGACACGACGGCAGGTTCCACAGTGATCGTCGGTTCACCATGCGCCAGAGCAAGGCTTGCAGAGAAAAGGCTGAGGAGCAAAGCGATCAAGAGACTTGGGAAAAGGGTTGTTTTCATGGCTCACCTCGATCAATGCTCGCGCGCCTACGGCGGCTTCCGCCGGGAAGAGCCAGACGAACATCCACCAGGGCTTGGTAATCTCCGTGCCGGGCATGCCGTGTTGTCCAATCGGAGCAGGCAGGAGCAGGGCCAACAACATAACTCCAGCCAACAGAATCAAGCCGTATCCAATCATGCTTCTCAGGTGAATATCGAAGCGCGATTCGCCCTCGCCCTTTGTCTTGCGGGCAGTTGCATCAGTAGTGGCTTTGGGAGAGATACCGTGCTGGTTGATCAGATAGATGTGCGCACCGATCAATGCGGCAAATGCCATGGGCAATATTGAGACATGTGTTGTGAAGAGGCGAGACAATAGTGAAGCACTGCGGCTGAACCCCGAGGTGAAGAAAGCGCCCAGTGCGCCCATCAATTCACCAGCCTCTTTGCTGTGCTGTAGGGCTTCCAATCCTTCCTGGTCATACTTAAGGACCGAGGCAGTGCAGACTGCTCCAAGCGTTACGAACAACAGACCGAGACCAATATACCAGTTCAGTTCACGCGGTCGCTTGAATGACGCGGTGTAAAAATCCGCAATAGGTGCAAAACGACAGTTACAGTGACAATCTGCGCCGTCCAGAAATGAA
>DASWKT010000283.1:0-5714 GCA_036396515.1 Anaerolineales bacterium
CAAAAATAGCAATAGAGGAGCTACGCTGACCTCCCGAAACTTCCTGTAGAGTTCCATACGATCCTGATGGGCGGCATCAATATCGATCACAACAAGATCTGGCATTTCCGCGGACCAGCGATCAATGGCTTTTTCACGAGAAGTTTCCAGAATGACGATCAATCCCTGTTGTCGAAGGATATATCCCCACACAGGAGCAGTATCCCTCTGGTCACAGACCACAAAGACCTTGGGAATAGGCCGTCCATTGGCGGGGTCATATGATAAGCCAACATGCTGGCCAACAGGGGCCTTGATGGATGTCTCATAATTATTCATATAGCTTCCCCTCCAAGCGAATACTCTGCGATGATCCGTCTGGTTTCCCCAGCTTGTCGATGATGCCTGACACGTTTTCTGTTCTGCCCTTTGTCTCTTCGTCTCCGATCAAGCCCTTGATCAATTGCACCAGGAACGATGGCTCGAAGGGCTTGGTGATATAACCGATTCCAAGCTGATGCACTTCCTCTTCAAGCGCATCTGTCCCATAAGCGGTGATCAGAACAAGGATCATTTCACGATGATCCTGCCTGATCTTATTAAGTAGCTCGAGCCCTGACACGCCCGGCATATTGAAGTCGCTGATCACCACATCGAATCTCTGTGTTGCCAGCATCGAAATCGTCTCGGAGCCGCTGAAACAAACATCAACTGAAATCGCTTTTCCCATGGCTTTGCGCAGCCCGTGGGAAAGGGTGGTCACAAGGTTTCGATCATCGTCGACCAGCAGGATATTCAATGTGCCCATGCGTGTTTTCCGTTGTCATCCGACTTCGCGTTAATTTACAGCATCATGTCCAATACCTTCGCCAAATTTGAAATCGCGCTTACACCCCCATAAATAGGGATTTGGCTAACACCCGCGTATTTTGGCGAAGGTATTGATATCATCAATTTAACGACAAACTTCCCCGAAACCATGAGGGTTTTCGAGGAAGTTTGTGGAAACGTCAATAATTTATTTCAAATCGCCAGGCGATAGCCTGTGCCTCGCAGCGTCAGGATGTATTGGGGCCGCTTGGGATCCGTCTCGATAACCTTGCGTAATTCGTGGATTCTCCAACGAGCCAGGTCCCTGGCCTCCGCGACAGCCATATCATATCCCTGGGACTCTTTCACGAGGGTTTTGTATGGGACCGCTTTTGGAGCGTGGCGAACCAATGTGCCCAGGTAATCAAAATAGATTCCCGTCAACGGAATATACTTGCCATTCAACGCAGCATGGCGCGCATGCAAATCCAACTCGAAATTTCCCCTTTTCAGAAAACGAGCGGGGTTGGCGGGTGGCAGGGCGGCCAGCGCGCTCGTTGGAGTCGTATCCTCGCCTTCCATCTTCTGTAACTCAGCCAGGAGGCCTTGAATCTGGCCGACGATTTCCTTTTTGCGGGCGGGTTGTTCACTTTCAGCCAAAATCTCTGCGACGCGGGTGAGAATCAATATAGGCTCGACGGGCTTGACCAGATAATCGCGCGCTCCCAGGCGAACAGCCTGAATTGCCGATTCCAACGCCGCATGCGCGGTAAGGATAAGAACGGGCATGTGGGGAACCTGCCTGTGCACCTCAACCAGTAAATCAATCCCACTCATCCCCGGCAGATTCAGATCCAGGAACATGAGATCATATTCATGTAACTGCAAGAAATCCAGCGCGGCTTCCGCATCAGCCGCGGTTTCAACCCGGTAATTCTCCTTCTGCAAGATGAGCGACAGGCTCAGCCGCAAAGGATTTTCATCGTCTACGATCAGGATGGTATTTTGCGGTGTCATGGCGCCCCACCATCTTCCTCGCCCGGCACAAGGGGCAGCCAGACCGTAAATGTCACGCCTTTTCCGGGCACGCTTTCCACGAGGATCTCGCCCTGATGCTGTCGGATGATATCGTAACTGACGGACAACCCGAGGCCAGTGCCGTTTCTCTTCGTGGTAAAGAATGGATCGAAAATCAGGGGCATGGCCTCCTCGGCTATAAGCGGGCCTGTATTATGGAAATCCGCGCCCAGGCGCTGACTATCCTGGCTGAGGCGCAGGCTTATGGTGAGTTTACCCCCTTGATCCGCTTCCATCGCTTCCATGGCGTTCAGGCATAGGTTAATGAAAACCTGTTTTAAATTGTTGCGAACAGCCATGACCGTGTATGGCTGGAGTCCATCTGCCTGGCACCACTCCACCTGTTTTTGTTTCAATTGCGGAGCCAGCAGGTCATGCACTTCTAGGAGCAGTGCAAGGACATTCACACGCACAATTGCTTTTGATCCGGAGGCATACGTCCCACGCAATTGTGCTACCAGGTCAGAAATGCGATTGGCCTCTGTCGAGGCCATCTTCAGGTACTCTACAGCCGGACTGCCCGGTATGATTTGATCCTCCAAAAGGTAAAAAGTGTTTTTGACGGTCTGGATGGGATTATTGATCTCATGCGCGATGACCGACACCATTTTCCCCAGGGCGGCCAGTTTATCCGCATGAACCAGTTGATTTCGCATTCCTTGTTCCTTTTCCAAGGCCTCTTTCAGTTCGTCGAGCAGGCGCGCGTTCTGGATGGCGACGGAAGCGTGATGCGCCAGAGACTCCAGCATGAGAAGGTGCTTTTGGTCAAAGAAATTTGGTTCGCTGTGGCTGGCATTCAGGAAGCCAATGGTCTCATCGCCTATGACCAAAGGAACTCCGATACAGGAGCGTACCCATTCTGAACCCTGAATATTTTGCCACTTCGTTTCCTTGGCTGTGTCGGCAATGTAGATACTTTTGCGGGTGGTAAACATTTGGTGGAATGTGGGCCACGAGATTGGGAAGCGGAAATTCAGCAAATTCTGTTCGATCTTTTCGAGTCCTTGGTAACCGATGCGGCGGACGATGAAGGCATATTCCCCATCCACGAACATAACGTTTAGACCGTGAGCGGGAACCAATTTATGGGCCTGAACAAGAATGCGGTCAAGGACTGCATTCAGGTCCAAGCTCTCATTAAGGGCAATGGAGGTTTCTATCAGAGAGGTGAGATAGGTATTCGTTTCCCGAAGTTGGCTCGTGCGTTCGATGACGCGGCGCTCCAATTCAGCATTGATCTGCCGGATGCGTTCTTCCACCTGTTTTCGTTCGGTAATATCGCGCAGCACACCTTCCGTGGCCACTCCCTGTCCGTTTGCATCAAAGATAATATGCGATGTAATCGAAACGAAAATATTGGTTCCATCTTTGTGCCGGAGGAGCGCCTCAAAGTCGTTGACCGAGCCATTTTCGATCATAAGCGCATCCAGGGTCGCATACTGCTCCGGAAAGACAAAAAATTCCGTTACGCTGCGTCCAATCAGCTCCTCGGGCCGGTAACCGCCCCTTTTTTCGATGGAGGGACTGATCGATGTGAGATGGCCCTGATTGTCCGTCTCGTAGATCACGTCTGCCACGTTTTCGTAGATTTTGCGGTACTTTTCCTCGCTGAGGCGCAACGCCTCCTCTGTTTGCTTTTTTTCAGTGATATTGCGGACTGTCACCACTCGTCCCAGCAAGCGATCGCGGCTGTCGACCAGAGGCGACATACGCAGTTCATACCATCGTTGAGATTCACCCTCGCCAAGAACGATTTCATCCTGCGCCTCCAGCGTATGTTCGTATCGCTCAACCAAAGAAGGCCAGGCGTTAAATACGTCTTTCGATCTTTGACCAATCACCTGCGAAGCCGATACACCAAGCGCCTTTTGCAGGGAAGGGTTGATATCCACAATGTTTCCCTGCGCATCCAGCACGATCATTCCGTCTGCCATTTTCTCAACCACAAGGTCACGCGCCACAGGCGTAAGGTTTACCAATTTGAAGCTAAAGATACCCCAGGCGAATACAGCCACGCTAATCGTAAAAGCAAACGGTGTTATATCCAAATTGGGGATGGGCGATAAGCCCAATACATAAAGCAAATTTCCAAACCAGGGTGTGAGAACAGCAATCAGCAGGACAATGTTCTGACTGCGAAACAGGCCTTTCCTCCGATTGAATGACCGAAGAATAAAGATCGTTCCCACGACAAGGAGAATATAGGAATAGACCCAGTAGATCCAAAACCAGAATCCATGAGTGACCTCGAGCGCCGAAAATGTGCCAACAGTATGAATTCGGATACTTTTCCAGATCAAACCATGTAGTTCGGTTGTAAAGGCAAGGAGAAGAGTAATCAACGGCACAATGGATAACAGGATCACATTACGGCGCGTGATCCGGATGCCTGGGTTGGAATGAGTAGAGGCGAAAATCACCCATAAAAGCGGTATTGTACCAATGCCAATATATTGACTTTTGCCCCAGAATATCTTCGTCGACAGGTCCGCGCCTGCAATCTCAAGTGCATATCCCAACGACCATTCCCCGCATGCGAGGGCTAACAGGATTAGCGGCACGGCTCCGCTGGCCGTCGCGCGCCGCTGCCAGACGTGGACTGCCACAAAGCCAGCAATAATAAAGGAGGCGAGGAGAGGAAGAATATAGGGCGAGTATTGAAATTGCACTGGATGATCTCCTGTGCAGGCTTTCTATGGAACAATTCCTGACTTTTTTCAGATTTCTCTAGTGTCGCTTCGATCGCAGACAACAAAAACCTTAGGTATATATGCAGACCCTGGATTAACCACCTCATTCATCATCAGCACCTTTACTCACTAATTTTTGCCCACTAACCCACGCTGACACGTTCCTATCTCGACTAATATTATACAACTCAAGCCGCGTTTTTTCGTAACAATTTTATGTAGAATTCAATTATAAGGGACTGAGAAAATTGGGTGGAAAGGGCTCGTTTCCAGAGTTTCAGATAACTTTTCTGCATTCATTTAATAGGGTACAAACAAGGCAATCCGATGTATTTGATTCGGCTATAATCAAAGCATGAACAAAAAATCCCGATACGAGGAACTCAAAACCCAGATCCACTCGCACAATTATCGCTATCACGTTCTCGATGCTCCGGTCATCAGTGATCTCGAATTCGATAGATTGCTGAACGAACTCAAGCAGATCGAATCAGATCATCCCGATTGGATCACGCCAGACTCCCCAACATTGCGCGCGGGGGCCAAGCCTGCTGACCGTTTCGTGAAGGTCCGCCACCCCGCGCCGATCCTCTCGCTCGGAAACGCCTTCGGCGCGGACGATGCGCGCGGCTGGTTGGAGCGCGTCAAGAGAATTGATGATCGTGTTGAAAATGCAAAGTTCATCGTTGAGCCGAAGATCGATGGTCTTTCGATTGTCTTGCATTATCGTGACGGGGTCTTTGTACAGGGAGCAACGCGTGGAAATGGGGAAATCGGAGAGGACATTACAGGGAATTTACGGACAGTCCGAGCCATTCCATTGAGAATCCCTGTAGATGAAAAAGGACCCAAGCCGCCAAAATATCTGGTGGTCAGAGGCGAAGCGTTCATGCCCATCGAGGAATTCGAAGAACTGAATCGCAAACTCCAGGAAGCGGGCCAACGAACATATCTCAATCCGCGCAATACCGCTGCTGGTTCGTTGCGTCAGCTTGATCCCTCCCTCACGGCCTCGCGTCCTCTTACATTGCTTGTCTATCAGATCATCCATTCTGAGGATGGGAAAGTCCCAACCTCACAATGGGAAGTGTTGGAATATCTCAAAGCGCTGGGCTTCCCTGTCACGGATATTGCCAAACGATTTGACGATTTCGAAGA
>DASWKT010000284.1:0-4810 GCA_036396515.1 Anaerolineales bacterium
GAAACATTGATTGTGCTAGGCTTCGATCGCGAAGCCGTCGACAAGTTTTTTAAGTCCTGCGAATTGGTTGGTCATGTCACAAACCAGTATGGTGTTGAGAACGAAGAAACAACATACCATCCCAATATATTTCTATGTACGCAGCCGCGCTATCCGTGGCCTGACTTGTGGAAGATGCTAAGATCATTTGCATAGATCATTTATGGAAGCAGTATAATGATTCTGACCTCACAATAGGAGCAACCCTATGCAATCATTTAGTTTTAGCGATGCATTTCGTTTCAGGCTGGCAACACAACAGGAGGATACGGGCGCCAAGCTTCAGGTGTTCTTCGGTGTTCTAGTGGGTGTTCTTCTGCGCTGGATCATTGTGGATGTTATCAAGAATCAAGTTCCCCAGAGTTTTGCCGTGATCACTGCCCGAATTGTAGTTGCCCTGATCGCGACTATCTTTGTCTTTTCAGGGTACTGGCCGAAAGTGAAAGACCAGCCCGCTGGCATGCGTTTCTTGAATGCGCTGGTTTATGGTGTTTCCATTGATGCCCTTGTCGGCCCGTGGACATATTAGGAAGAGAAATATATGAGCTCGTTCAGTTTCAATGACGCGGTTCGTTTCAGGCTGGCGACCCAACAGGAAGATACCAATGCCAAAATACAGGTGTTCGTCGGTGTTTTCCTGGGCGTCGTCCTGCGCTGGATTTATAGCGTTGCGGTGGATGTTATTAAGAACCAGGCTCCCTGGTGTTTTGGAAGCTTGACCATCATTCTTATCCGCCTTGGGGTTGCCCTGGTCGCAACTTTCTTCGTCTTTTCCGGATATTGGCAGAAGGTGAAAGACCAGCCCGCCAGTATGCGATTTTGGAACGCAGTCGCTTATGGAATCACCATAGATGTTATCGTAAGTTCCTGGTTACCCCCTGCAACCTGTTGAGCCTTGGAAACCTGCGAGATGCCCTGAGCCAATTGCCGCTTGTTGAAAAAATTGCAAAGCTTTTCGGAAGAGATTACAGGCAATATCAAAATTTTAGTGAGGTTGCTTATGCGGCACCCTGTAAAGCAAAAGAGAGAAGTTTTGCACATTCTCTCTTTATATTTTGTCATTCGCTTTTGTCGCTACTTTTGGACTGGCTGGCTTTGCTTTCTTCCTTCTTTTCCGTCTTGCTCTCTTCCGACTTATTCTCCGATGATGATTTGCTCCCTGAAGGAGATTTGTGATCGGTCGCATAAAAACCGGAGCCTTTGAAGATGACCCTGGTCGGGGTGATTACTTTTCTTAATGATTTTTTTCGGCATTCAGGACAGATTTTCAGCGGCGCATCCTGAAAAAATTGATGACGCTCGAATTGCACGCCACAGGAGTCGCAACGATAGGTATAAACGGGCATTCTTTCTCCTTACTTTCAAACAGCGTGTGGCATTATAGCGCGCATAATAGGCTAAAGCAAGGGAATTGTCATATGAACTCCGTTAACGAGCACTGCTGTCTTTGGCCGTGCCTGCAGCATGGATGATTCTCATGGCACAATTGTAATGGCAGGTAAATTATCCAGATCTTGCCGCCAGGGCAGGAGCAAGGCAAAGGTTTTCAGGTCATCCGATCCTTTTACAGCCTGACGATACAGATAAAACAGATTTTTGTTGCCTTGTAATGATTCATTACCTAATCCCAGCGCGGCAATATAGCCCGCGTAGTGGGCGTAATAAACAGAATTCTCATCATACGCGCCGAAGGGATAGGAAAAACTCAAAACTGGCACCCCCAGCAGGGATTGAAGTTTCCTGCGTGATTCGACAATCTCGTCCATTTGCCGGTCAGACCTTTCTGTCAGGTCCGTGTGGCTCAGGCTGTGACTGCCAATCTCCCAGCCGGACGCGTACAGTCCGCGGATCTGATCCGGGTTCATGTAATTTCGTGTGCCCACATAGTTATATACAAGATAAACCGTTCCGGTGAAATTGTATTTCTGCATGATTGGCAGAGTGTTTGTATATATTGTTTCACTGCCATCGTCAAAGGTCAGAATAATTGGTTTGGGAGGTAGTTCCGCTCCCTCTTTTATGGCCCTTACCATTAACTCAACGGATATTGTCGTGTATCCCCACTCATGCAAAAGATTCATTTGCCGTTCGAACGCATCAGGTAAAACGTAATAAATATTTTCGTTTTGAAGGATGGCAACATGATGATAAAGAAGAATGGGCACAATGACTTCGCCCGGGCCCTGTAGATACCATTGCGGTTCAAGGGTCGGCGTCGATGTAAGTGTCAATGTGGGGAGAGGCGTTTCTGATGGCGGAAGGGTAGACGTGTTAGTGGGGAAGAGAAGCGGGGTAACGGTAGCAATTTGAGTTGGCGAAGGAAGGGGGCTCGCAGTCAGCGTTAGTTCTAGCATAGTAGTGGGCGAAGGCTCAAGGATAAAGGTTAATCCCCCGCATCCAAGTAATAATAGAACTGCCCCTGTGATCGAAAGAAAAATCTCTTGCAAATTTGTTATAGCGGATGATTGAGATCCCAAAGAATGCGCAAACCTTCGAGTGTGAGCCAGGGTGCGATAATTTGGATCACATCCGTTTCCTGCGCGACGATCTCAGCAAGTCCGCCCGTTGCGATAACCTTCATCTGAGGACCAAGCTCCTTGCGGAATCGTTCCACCATTCCCTCCACCATGCTCACATAGCCGAACAACAAACCAGATTGCATGGCATGAACTGTATTGCGGCCGATTATGGATGGCGGCCTTTGTAGATCAATGCGCGGAAGTTTTGCGGCATGCGTAAAAAGCGCTTCGGTTGCAAGGTTGATCCCAGCCGTGATCGCACCTCCGAGATATTCACCATCCTTTGTGAGAGCGTTGAATGTAGTGGCTGTTCCAAAGTCGATTACACACGCGGGACCGCCGTACAGATACATGACGGCTACAGCATCTGCAATGCGGTCTGCACCCACTGCCTTTGGGTCTTCATAACGAACTTTGACACCGGTCTTTATGCCAACGTCAACAACAAACGGGTCCTGTTCAAGATATTCCCTGCAGGCCTGTATTACACGACCGGTCAGTTGTGGTACTACAGATGCAAGGCAGATCCCTTTCAAATCTTTGACCGTATGGTCTGCATTGTCCAAAAGCCCCTGAAACTGTAGACCATATTCGTCAGGCATACGAGCATGATCGGTGGATAGACGCCAGTGTGAGCCAAGGATGTTGCCGCTGTACAAGCCCAGGGTAATGTTCGTATTGCCAATGTCAACTGTAAGAAGCATAGGATTCCCTGAAAATAAAAAGAGGAACGATTTGTCGCAGATTCTACCACCCGTTCCTCTTTTCTCGTTATAAGGTATTCGATTAGGGTGACCGTCAACAGCGATTACAGATGTTGTTTATTGAATCGCTTCTATGATCTCAGCGACCATGTCAAACTTGTGGAATTGTGGCATGAGGTAGACGCCTCCTGCCCAAGCCTTGAGCTGGTCAATCAATTCGACAGCCACCTCTACCCCCACGTGTGATCCACGCTCTGTGTCTCCCGCGCTTTCGATGCGCTTCCTTGTCTCGTCAGGGATGAAGATGCCGGGCACCTCGTTATGAAGGAAGTTCGCGTGCCTTATACTGACAAGCGGAAGGATTCCTACTAGGATTGGCTTCTCCAATCTTCCGTATTTAGCTTCATATTTTTCCAGTAGCAAAGGTCCATCATTGGCATCATAGACTGGCTGGGTCAGGAAGAAATCCGCGCCCGCTTTTAATTTGCGATGCAGATTTTTGATCTCACTTTCCATATCGGGAGGGCAAAGATTTAGAGCCGCGCCGACGAAGAAGCTGGTTGGTTGCCCGATACTCGTGCCTGAATGATCCACGCCGGCATTGAATCCCTGTTTGATGAGTTTTATCAGACCGGATGGAACCAGGTCGTAGTTATCCATCGCTTCGGGATAATCGCCAATCGAAGTGGGATCGCCCATCACAACGAAGACATTACGAATTCCGAGCGCGTGCGCGGCAAGCAAGTCGCCCTGCACGCGCAGCAGGTTTCGTCCGCGTGTGGGGAAGTGGAGCGTGGTTTCCACCCCCACCTTGCGCTGTACCACGTCGCACACGGCCCAGGCGGACATTCGCATGCGCGCCATCGGGGAGTCGGCAACGTTAATTACATCCGCGCCCGCGTCGGCCAGGAGAGAAGCGCCTGCGAGCAGTTTATGGGTCGAGAGCCCGCGCGGCGGATCCATTTCCACGGAGACCGCGAACCCACCCGCGTTCAATTTTTGTGCGAACTGGGTCGGCTGTTCCTGCACAGTCTCG
The DNA here is from genome assembly GCA_036396515.1 of Anaerolineales bacterium. Taxonomy (GTDB): domain Bacteria; phylum Chloroflexota; class Anaerolineae; order Anaerolineales; family Villigracilaceae; genus Defluviilinea. The sequence goes on from DASWKT010000284.1 coordinate 4,299, forward strand.
GTAATCTCTTCCTGAGGGAAAATGGCAATATGTGATTGTTCGATTGGAGGTGCAGTAGCCAGCGCTTTGCGCATCGCGGCGATGTGTTGCGGGGTTGTGCCGCAACACCCACCTACGATGCAGGCGCCTGTCTCGCGGAACGAAAGTGCGTAATCGCCGAAGTAATCGGCATCCGCTGGATACATGATGCGCCCACCGACCTGTTCGGGCCAGCCCGCGTTCGGCTTTACCCAAAACTTTCCATCCGGTACGGCCTGGCACATCTGCTTCAAGATGCGTAGAAGCTGAGCGGGCCCTCCGGAACAATTGACTCCCATCACATCAACGCCTGTTTCTTTGAGAATACGCGCGACTTTGGCTGGGTCGTCGCCAAGGATTGTCCGATCATCTCGTGTAAAAGTAACAGAAGCCACGATTGGTAAGCTGCAGACCTGGTTTGCCGCTTTGATCGCTTCCTTGATCTCATAGAGATCGCTCATCGTCTCGATAACGATGAGGTCCGCGCCCGCTTC
>DASWKT010000285.1:0-6500 GCA_036396515.1 Anaerolineales bacterium
CGCTCCGGTAAAGGTTGGTGAGTTCGGGAAAAACTTCTTGCTGGATAGCAAATGGTAATACTCCACCGTGCGCTGCTGCACGTCCGCGTCCCACTGCTCTTCGACCCTGGCCACGTGATAGGCCACGCGCCAGAACATCTCCTCCACTGTTTCGACAGGCTTGCCATCGTCCCCGCGGCGGACGTAGCGCTTCACCAACACCTGGCGGGCATTATCCGTTAGATTTGCCTTCGGCAATCCTTTCGGCATGGGAGGCGTGGGGAGCAGCCCACTCTTTGTAGATGGAGTAACTGGTTTACTTGCCATATGACACTCTCCTGAAACTGAATTTAGTGAATTTCCAACAAAAAAGGACAGAGACACTCCGCCCAAGGCGGAAATGTCACTGTCACTTAATTAGCTTTCGAGCAAATGATCAATTTCTTTGCGAAGTGAGTGGAGATCGTCGAGTCCCAAATAAACGATCGCGTAACGGATATAGGCAATCTGATCCATTTCCTTCAAACCTTGAATCACCAGGTCACCAACAACTCGTGAAGAAACTTCAGATTTGCCGAGTTTCTGCAACTGCGACTCCACCTGCCCGATCAGGCGCTCGATATCTGCGGCGGAGACGGGCCGTTTGGCACACGAGATGCGGATGCCGCGCGCCAGTTTCTCTCGGTCGAACTCTTCGCGGGTGCCATCCTGCTTGACGATCAGCGGTGTCGCCAGAATGGGGCGTTCATAGGTGCTAAAGCGCTGTCCGCATTTGAAGCATTCGCGTCGGCGGCGGATCCCTCCGTGGCTATCATGAGAAGTATCAAGCACTTTAGAATCGTGATGCTGGCAGTATGGGCACCGCATAATTTAACCACTCCATTATTAGAACATGTGTTGCCGCCATAGGTGGGCGTTCCTGCTCTGCATCCCCGTACATATAGCGTTTTACGAATAGAATTTTAGCACATATACAAGGTCAATACAAGAGGACACGCGGGGGATTAACCTTAAAATTTTGGACAGGAATCAGATCAGATTATGATAGGATGTTATGAATATACAGATTCAAATTATCCCTGCACGCTTATTCAGAGAAAGGATTGTGTTATGAAGGCGATTGGAGCGTTTCTTCTTGGATTGTTTACCGGATGGCTGGTTAAGACCATGGTTGCTGACGCTGACTTGCGTCATCGCATCCGGGCCTTTGCAGATGAAAATTCATTCCTAAAAGATCGCATCAGGTCACTTGAAGTCCAGACCAAACCCAAATCCCTTGAGACAAAATCAGCGGCGCGACCTGCCACACAACCTGTGGAACAACCCAGACCTGTCAAAACAAACACGAGGAAAGATGACCTCAAGTTAATCAACGGCATCGGACCCGCCCTCGAAAAGCGATTGAACGATACGGGGATTTATACGTTTGCAGACCTCGTTCAACTCACGCCCGAAGAATTGGAGGCGAGGCTCGGCAATCCCAGACGCGTCGCAACGGCCGATTTGATCGAACAGGCAAGAGAACTTGCAAGACAAGAATAAAGCAGGGATGAAAGCATCATAATCCTATTTCAGGTGTTACAGAATACCGCACGCAGAATCGCACTGGCAGTTTGAACCATAGCCGCAATTAATCCAAAAAGATTAGTCACTAATGAGACAAGCGGTAGTCGCTGTATCAGATAAAACATAAGATCTCATTTTTCTCAAACAAGGAAAGGACTCCACCATGAATGTCCTTGCAGCAATGGTCCTTGGTTTGCTCATCGGCTGGCTCGCCGAATGGGTCGTCGATTGGGTTTACTGGCGCAACCAGATCCGCCCGATTGTAGAAGAGAACGCAAATCTCAAAGATCAAATCAAAATCCTTGAAGCAGAGAAAAATAAGAGATCAGCAGCAGACAAACCCAGAAGCATTATTAAAAAGGAAGGCAAAGATAACTTACAGGCAATCAAAGGGATTGGTCCTGTCTTTTCACAGCGGTTGAATGAAGCTGGCATTACCACATTTGAACAACTGGCCAGACTCAAACCCAAGGAATTGGAGAAAATCCTGGGAGAACTGTACAGACGATTCTTCTCCAAACAAGAGACCATCCTCGCGCAGGCAAAAGAATTCGCACAACAAAAAGTACAGCAAGCCTAGGGGCATATTATGGAACCGTCCGCGCGTGCCCCATGGTATGACCTCTTCAAGCTGCTCGTTGCAATCATCCTTCTGATCCTCTTTCTACTTTTGACCTGGAGACAGGCACCTCAATCTGCCACTCCGCTATCTGAGTCACCCACATCCGCGCCGCTGTCCCCCACCGAGGCTGTGCCTCCGACAATCGCTCCTGTCGCTTCATCGTCGCTTACACTGGCAGTGGCCGTAAATTCAACATCATCCCCACAAGCAACCTTACCGCCCATCAGGACCCCAACAACTGCGATCCCAGGATCCTCCCCAACCGGGACGAATACACCCCCTCCGACTAACACTTCGGTCATTACCGCGACACCGCTCCCCTCCCCGACTGTAACTCCTATTAGCGAATTGACAGCCACACCGATCGCAGCAATACCAGCAACGCTAGATGTATGTGAGGCAGCAAGTTCACGCTCACGCTTACAAGTGGGGATGAATGCGACGATCCTCCGCCGTTTGAACTTCCGCTCCTCACCCGGCATTCGGGATAACTGGCTTCTAACCAACATACCTGGTACAAGGGTTGAGGTCGTTGGAGGGCCAGAATGTATCCCTCATTTCATAGGCGCCTACTTGTGGTGGCAGGTGAAAATTCCAGGTGGACAGATCGGCTGGTCTGCTGAAGCCTCTGTGCTCGGAGCATTTTATTTCATGGAACCGGTTGAGTGATTCACGAAAGCTTCTGCAGAAACTCCTTTACCATCTGATTGAATTCCTCTGCATTTGATTGGTGCGGCATATGCCCTGCACGCATGGGCCCGCCAGTCGCGCGCGGCATTGCATCAACAAGTCTTGGGAAGGAAGCTGGTGAAAGCGTCTGATCACGGTCTCCCCATACAACCAGGGTAGGAAATGAAATGGACGGCAGATACTGGGTTAAGTCTTCACTTGTGTTCGGCACGTGATAAACACCCGGTGCTGTGCGAGCATAATCCAGCACGGTCTGGGCGCGGACACGCTCGGGCAAGGAGTGCAGTGCGCCGCTGCTGTGTCCCATTGCCATGCTTGTTAAATCGACAATCATACGAAATATCCATTTGGGAGTCCGTCCAACGATGAAACCGCTCAAATGTGGACGGCGATATGTCCGCCGCAGGAGGGCCGGTAGCTGTCGCAGAGAATAAAGCGGATTAACCAGGACCAGGCCGCGCGTCCAGGCAGAGACGCGCCGGGCGTACTCCAGGGCGATATATCCACCCAGTGAATGCCCGATCAAAATGGCGGGTTGAGTCAAATGCAGTGACTTCATCCAGCTCGAAAAATGTTCGAAGAGCCAATCCATCTGATAGGCACGTGAATCCAGTTTTGGGCTGTCACCATGGCCGAGCAGGTCAAGCGCATAGGAAGCATAACCCTCCTTTGCAAGTTCGGGGAGCAGGTCATCCCAATCATGCAAGGAGGCGGCGACGCCGTGGATCATGATAACCGGCGGACCTTCGCCTTGATGGACGTAATTTGCAGTTGTGGGAAGTATGGCGTTATGTTCCAGTGTGATGGTCATATCTTCTTGCTAATTCCCTGCGTAAAACTTTACCAATAAATGTGCGCGGGAAATCCTCCATAAAGATCACGAAGCGCGGCACGAGATGCGGAGGCAGCCGTCGTTTGCAATACTCGATCACCGCGTTCGCCGTTGGCGTTTCCTTGCCCGCGATCACAAAGGCGAACGGGTGGCCTGCGATAGCAGTTACTGCCACTTCCTTGACCTGTGGAATTTCATAGATCACTTCCTCCACATCGCGCGGAAAAGCAGGTTTCTTCAGCGTGGAGGGATACCAGAGGTCGGCTTTGCGCGCGATAATGCGCGTATATCCTTCCTCATCCACCTGAGCGACATCGCCTGTCAGCAGCCAGGGCCCCCCTGAGCCTGTCGAAGGGCCGTTCTCTCTAAGCACTTCCTTGGTGGCTTTCGGGTCCTTCCAATATCCCATCATCACCTGCGGGCCGCGAACCGCCAGCTCGCCGATCTGGCCCTGCTTTACTTCCTTATTGCGATTTGCCAGGTCAAAGAGGACAGCTTCCGTGGATGGAATGGGAATGCCGATCGTGCCCACCTTTCGTTCGCCGCCGAGCGGATTTGCATGCGTGACGGGCGAGGCTTCGGTCAACCCATACCCTTCCACAAGGCGACCCTTGGTCAATTTTTCAAAGGACTCCTGCACTTCAACAGGCAGCGGTGCTGAGCCGCTGATACAAGCCTTGATGGACTGGATCCCATATTTACGCACGCCACGGAAATTATTGATCGCCACGTACATGTTTGGAACCCCAGGGAAAATGGTCGGCTTGTATGCCTGGATGGTTTTCAGGATATCCAATACCTGGAACTGCGGTTTCAGGATCATGGCCGCGCCGAGCGAAACGGGTACATTCAAGGCGGTGGTCAAGCCGTAGCTATGAAAGATCGGCACTACACACAGGAATCTTTCCCTGCCCTCAATCGCATCGGGCAGCCAGTGCCGCGTCTGCAATGCATTCGCGACCAGGTTGCGATGGGAAAGCATCACGCCTTTTGCCTGCCCGGTCGTACCACCTGTGTATTGGATGACTGCCAGATCTTCAGGCAGGACCTCCACCGTTGGCGATTTATTGCTTTTTCCTCCCAATAGATCGTTCCACCACAAGGAATTCGGTAGACGAAAACTGCGGTTACGCCAGCGTGAAACCAGATACTTGGGTAAGGAAAGATAATCCGCTGCATCCGTCAGCACAATATGTGGGACACCGCCCCCCTCCTGAATTTGTTTTGCCAGACCGGCCCACATCGAAAGCGTGACCAGCACACTGGCATCCGCTTCCTTTACCTGCCGCACTACTTCATCCGGTTCGATCACCGGCGGGATGAAGACCGCGGTCGCGCCTGCTTTCATCGTCCCATAAAAACTAATGACCATCTGCGGGATATTCGGCATCAGCAAAACCAGGCGCGCGCCCTTGCCTACCCCCAGCGCGATCAATGCATTTGCAAAACGATTAACCTCATGGTTCAAACGGCGATACGAAAGGCGGCTCCCTTCAAAAAAGATTGCAGGCTGATTCGGAAAACGTCTGACCGCAGAACGCAATAAATGGTGCAGTGGGATACTTGGAACATCCACTGTATAAGGCACACCCTTCTCGTAATTCTCAAGCCACGGACGTTCACTCCGGATCCTCTCGCCTCCGCCGATCTTCTTTGGTGTCACGGTGGAAGACTCGCGCCACGAGCGCTGGCCTTCACCGTACATAAACCGCTCAATGGCCCGGTCCACGGCCTCGCGCCGCTCCAGCATCACCATATGGCCGGATACCCCTATATCGGCATCTTCCGCCCCGGGAATGGACTCCGCCACCTTGGCGAACAATGGGCCTTCGAATACACGATCCCGATTCCCGCGGATGACAAGCGTCGGCACCGAGATCGATCGAAACTTATCCCATCCATTCCATTTGGACAGACTTTGCGAATAAAACTGTTTGAGTACATGCGGTGGAGCAAACAGCCAGCTGCGAGTGAATGGCCCAACCGCACGCAGGAACCAGTTTGGCAGACTCAATGCGAAACGGTAGTACGGATTGAGTCGAAATTGGCCCGAGGTTGCGATCAGGATTGATCGTTCCACCCGATCGGGATGTTTGAGTGCATATTCAGTGACAATCGCTCCACCAAACGAATGCCCCACCAATACAAACTTCCCCTTGACCTTCAATAAGGTAAGAGCCGTTTCCAGGTCTTCGATGAGCCGAGGCAGATCATAGCCAGTACCTGGTTTATCAGAGAGCCCATGCCCGCGCAAGTCCAGTGCGATGACGCGGTTCTCCAGTGCAAACTTCTGCAACTGGTAATGCCACTGTTCAGCCTGCCCGCCAAACCCGTGGATAAAAACAAAGGTCCGCTGGGGGTGATCCGGTGAAATATCAATTGCCGAGAGCCTCACAAGCGAAGCAGTCCTGTGGACCAGCGGATTTGTTGAAACGCGCACTTCATGACGGTACAGATCGAGGTCGATGCCCATGAAGAGAGTTTACATGAGACAGGCAGGGATGTCAAATTTCGAATAACAAAAGCCTGCGCCAGGGTGCTCTGGCGCAGGTTGACGTGGGCTCACCGAGGAGGAAGAATAAGCGAGCACACATCCCAATCGGTGATATCTTTGTGATTATTTGAGTTCTTTTTCGCCCTGGCGCCAGGTCGACAGTGCGGCTTCAAGCGCATTCGATTGAGCAATAGTCTTTTCACCGGAGCGCCATGTGGAGAGAGCATTGCCCAAATCAGCAGAATTGGCGTAAATGGCCTTCTCACCCAGGCGCTGCGCCGAGAGCGCACTGCTCGAATCGATAGCACTTGCGTAAA
>DASWKT010000286.1:0-4243 GCA_036396515.1 Anaerolineales bacterium
GCTTCCTTGAGATGCCCGGTACGTTCCAGAAGCTGTGCAAGTTTTTCCATGGGGACAGGGTCGTCAACTGTGATCTGTGCAACACGTTTATAGATCTGCAGAGCTTCATCAAAATTGCTTTGCTGGAACAATGCCAGCCCCAAACTGTTCAAGGCTTTGGGGTGATCGGGCATTTCCTGAAGAGCTTTACGATAGGCCGCGGCTGCCTTGCCCCATTCCTGGTCCCAGGCAGCAGAATGGCCTTCGTTCATTGACTTCTGGAAAATGTCTTCTCGTCCGGGCATAAGCACAATTATAACGTAGACAGGTGGTTGATTTGCCCTGCACAGGGCTTATGTTTATATTGGTTTCATATCACCCCAGTTGGGGCCGTAGCGCGCTTCGGTAGAAAGCGGAGTGCTCAATGGATAGGCGTTTGTCATTATCTCCTGAACTATGCGCGCTGTTTCTTTCACTTCATCTTTTGGAGATTCAAACACAAGTTCATCGTGTACTTGAAGAAGCATCTTGGCTTTCAAGCCGGCCGCTTTTAGGGCAGGAGGAATTTTCAACATGGCGATTTTCATAATGTCGGCAGCAGTACCCTGCACAGGCGCATTGATGGCCTCACGCTCTTCGCGGTTTTTTATTTGCACATTGGCTTTGCTCTGCAAAGCGGGGAAGTAACGCCTGCGTCCAAGCAATGTTTCGACATAGCCTTGTTGCGCGGCTTGCTTGCGAATTCCATCCAGATATTTTTTGATGCCGGGGAATTTTTCGAAATAGGCTTTGACAAATGTCTCTGCTTCAGCCAGCGTTAACTCTGTAGTACGCGTGAGGCCGAATACGGACATTCCATAGATGAGACCGAAGTTGATCGCTTTCGCGTGACGACGCATATTCTTGGTGACCGCTTCAGGGCCGACGCCGTAAATGGCTCGCGCGGTGGTTGTATGGATATCCTCACCCGCCCGGAACGCCGCCAACATCCCCTCATCCTGAGCCATGTGCGCAACGAGGCGCAGCTCGATCTGCGAGTAATCGACGGAGAGCAAAACATTGCCTTTGCCCGCCACGAATCCATGACGTAGGCGCCGACCTTCTTCTGTGCGAATCGGTATATTTTGCAGATTGGGATTGATGGATGACAGGCGCCCTGTCACTGCACCGATTTGACTATAAGAGGTGTGCACACAACCGGTATCCGAGTTGAGCGCGGCTTGAAGTGCATCTACATAGGTTGACTTTAGTTTTGAAAGTTCACGATGTTCCAGCACTAAATCTACAACAGGATGTTTCCCTCTTAGCATATCCAGTACCCCAGCCGAGGTGGAAAAATGCCCGCTGGCAGTTTTATTCCCTCGATCAGGGGGTTCAAGTCCAAGACGATTGAAGAGAATGTCGGAAAGCTGTTGAGTCGAATTGAGATTGAACGGTTTGCCAACCGATTCAAACACCTGTTTTTCAATCTCGGCCATTCGATTCTCAAGTCGTTTGCCGGTTTCTACAAAGAAGGGCAGATCAAGCGAGATGCCTGCCATCTCCATATCCGCAAGGACAGGCGTTAGAGGCAGGTCAATTTCATAAAGTAACTTTTCACCATTGACGCGTTTCAATTCTTCACGCTGGAGAGCCATAAGGCGCAGAGGGACTTCCGCATCTGCAACGGCATACGGAGCCGCGGATTCAATTGCCACATTTGCCATGGTGATCTGCTTTTTGCCTTTGCCGATCAATTCTTCGATATGGGTCATTTCTTCGCCCAGTTTCACAAAGGCAAGATTTTTCAAGCCCAGGTTGCGCGAAGACGGATCAAGGATGAACTCAGCCAGCATAGTATCGAATGCGAGTGGCGAGATTCTCAATCCGTGCTTCGCCAAAACAATGTAATCATATTTTGCATTGTGCGCGATCTTGCCGATCTTTGGATCCGTCAGCGGCTTCTTGAGGGCGGAAAGAACCTGTTCAAGCGGAAGATTTGTCCCTGCCTGATGGCCGACAGGAATGTAGTATCCTTCGCCTTCCTTGATCGCCAATGAAATGCCGACGATATCTGCTCTCATCTCCTCTGTTGAAGTGGTCTCGGTGTCAAAGGAAATAATCTGTGCTTTATTGAGCTCTTTTACAAGTTTGGTGAGCTTTTCGGGTGTGTCCACGATCTGAACTTTGATATTTGAATCGATCTTTGGAGCGACGACCGTCTGCGGTTCATCCCCGAACATAGACATCTGCTGTCCCGCTTTTGGGGGCCCAGCAGAGGAGAGTACTTCCTCCTTACCGGTCAGCCGCTCCAGGCTTTTGAGTAGCGAGCGGAATTCCAGTTCCTTGAAGAAGGATTCTATAGAAAGGACATCCCATTCCTCAACTTTTGCGTGTTCAAGGTCAAATTTGACATTGAGGTCAGTCTTGATCTGCGCAAGGTCGCGGCTCATATAGGCATTTTCTTTGTTCAGTTCGAGTTTGGACTTCCAGCGGTTTTCGACTTCATCTATATGAGCATAGATGTTATCGAGCGTCTGAAATTTTTCAAGCAGGCTGATAGCCGTCTTTTCGCCAACACCCGCCACACCGGGAATATTATCTGACTTATCGCCTACGAGGGCTTTGTAATCCACAACCTGGGCAGGATGAACGCCGAGTTTTCTGATTACATCCTCGTCTTTAACATAATTCTGGTCATCCCCTGCAAGATAGACAGCGGTGCGCTCATTGACCAACTGTAACAGGTCACGATCACCCGTAATGATCTTGACACCGAGACCTTGTTCGCCGGCGATCCTCGCGATGGAGCCAAGCACATCATCTGCTTCATAACCTTCCATTTCAAGGCGCGGGATGTTGAATACATCCACCAACTGGCGGATGCGCCCGATCTGCGGGGACAGGTCATCAGGCATTTTGGCGCGTGTCCCTTTGTAGGCAGGGAAGATCTTATCGCGAAACGTTTTGCCGGTATCGAATGCCACGGCAATGTAGTCGGGTTTCTCCTGCTCAAGGATACGCATCAGCTCACGCGCGAATCCATAGGTGCCTGCGGTCGGCTCACCTTTTGAGGTCTGCCAGCGTTGACTCCCGCCTCCGCCTGCTGTCAGAGCAAAGTACATGCGATAGGCGAGGGCATGTCCATCAATCAAATAAAGTGTAGGGGGCATATCAGTGTCCAGTAGTTAGTGTTCAATTATCGGTTAAAAAAGAGACACGGAGTAATTATACTCCGCGCCCAATGCAAGATGTCATTGCGAGCCTTCGGGAAGCAACACCTGCACTCCCCGGCATGGTCGGAGACCATACCCGGGGCGGGTGTGTGCCAGGCGATCTGCTTAGCAAATCGAATGTCTCCTCGATGGTTTAAGGGATTGCTTGGGGCTGTCACCCTCGCAAAGACATTTATTGCCTTCTCGGCTGCGAATATCCCTGCCGCGTGCGGGTCTGTTTGATGTAATCTTTTACAAGTTGCGGTGGATGAGGTTGTGTGCCACCCATGATCAGGTAACCTGGCGCCCAGAAATCACCAGAAGGGTTTTCCTTTTTCATGCGTGTAAATTCAACAAAGATTTTTTCAGAAGTCTGCTGGCGCACAATGCGCATTAAATAACCCGGTGAAGTAGCCGGTGGCACATTCACCACCCATTGCACATACTCGGGACGCACGGCCAGATATTCCAAGCGCCAGCCAAAGGCGATGCAGATTTGCGGAAGCCACTCCGACAGGCGGTCTGATACATCACCCGTCAGATAGTGTGAGCTGAAACGCGGCACCAGCAGACAGGCATAGGTCAAATTATAGAGGCCCGGGGCGATTGGCTCGAGCATTACGCGGCTGGCTACTTCAGTAATCGAGTGGGGACGAGTCTCATCCAACTCGCCGGGCATGGGTCTGCGTAGCGGGGTCTCAGGTCGCTGACGCGACGGTGAAGGCATCGTCGCATCGAAATCCTCAATCCCACCCACGCGGGACTCAACAGTCTGTTCGTTATCCTGATTTGACATCAATAAATCGTTCACGTGAACGGCAGGTGAGCTCTCACGGCTATAGTTGTTCATACGGGATGAGGAAGGACGCGTGCTCCACTCGTCTCCATCAGATAATGGCATCAACCCTCGTTCCGGGGTTGGCGGCGGAACGTCTGAAAGGATCTCAGAGATATCCGGGATTTCAAGATCAGCGCTGTTCTCATCATCCAACTCCTGTGTGCGCGCATCATACGAAGCTGGAAGATGTTTCTGTTGTTCAACATACGGCTCCATCCCTTCGGAAACCGGT